>NZ_RAWP01000159.1:0-16091 GCF_003668935.1 Corallococcus sp. AB032C
CTTCCACCCCTCCGGCCGGGTCCGATACCGGACATCCCGCTGGCCAGCCGACCCCTCCAGCCCCCGCCCGCCCGGTGACCCTGGTGGTGGGCGGCGACGTGACGGTGGGCTACCACTACGAGGAGTACTTCGATGATCAGGTGGCCAAGGGGAGGACGCGCGAGGAGATGTTCGCGTACGGCTTCCGCGAGGTGAGGCCCATCGTGGACTCCGGCGACCTGTTCGTCGTGAACCTGGAGTGCCCGTACACGGACAGCACGGTGAAGCTGCCCAAGAACTTCAACTTCCGCGCTCGGCCGGAGCTGGTGAACGTGCTCACCGCGGGCCGGGTGGGCGTGGTGAGCCTGGCCAACAACCACCTGATGGACTACGGCGCGCAGGGGCTGCTGGACACCCTCACCTCCCTGGAGGCCGCGCGCATCCCCTACTTCGGGGCCGGCCGCACCCTGGCGGAGGCACGCCGCCCGGCCGTGCTCACCGTGGGGGGCCTGCGCGTGGCGTTCCTGGGCTACTTCTTCCTGGGCACGCGCAACATCGAACCCCGGGAGGTCTACGCCACGGACACCACGCCGGGTGTGGCCGGGCACTTCTCCGACGTGGAGGTGATGGAGCGGATGCTGCGCGAGGACATCGCCGCGGCGAAGGCCCAGGCGGACCTGGTGCTGCCCTTCTTCCACTGGGGCATCGAGGGCAACACCACCCCGGAGCCGTACCAGGTCCGGCTGGCGCACGCGGCCATCGACGCGGGGGCGGCGGGGGTGCTGGGCAGCCACCCGCACGTGCTCCAGTCCATGGAGCTGTACCAGGGCAAGCCGGTGCTCTACTCGCTGGGCAACTTCGTGTTCGGCGGGAACTGGAACCCCCGGGACAAGCGCAGCGTCCTGTGGCGGGCGCGCTTCGACTCCACGGGTTATGTCTCCAGTGACGTGCTGCCCCTCAGGACCGACCGCTACCCCGAGTTCCCCGTTCAGCCGGTGCCCGTCACGGGTGCCGAGGCCGATGGGGTGATGACGCTGCTGCGCACCGCGTCGCAGGGGACACAGGGGCTGGAGCGAATGCTCCCGGCGTTGGAAGAAGGGGAAGCCGGGGGAGCAGGGAGCCAGCCGCCCCCCTCCTCCAGTGTGAGAGGGGGGCAGTAGCTTCCAGGACTACTTGTTGTTGCGCTGGCCGCGCTTGAAGCGCGTGCGGCGGCGCTTCAGCTGCGCCTTCCGGGTCTTGGCGCGGTTCTTCAGCTTCTTCTTGGAACGATTCCCCTTCTGTGCGGCCATGTGAAGGACTCCGTGTTGAGCGTGATTCAAGCCGCACCGGGCGGCAACGGGGGCCGTTCTTACATGCCGCTGCCCATACGGCCAAGGTTTTCCTTGACGCCCTCGGCCCTTGCCACGGGGCGCCCAACGGGGCAAGACGCCCCGGGAACCACGCATGATTGACAAATTGGAAGAGGTCGAGCGCCGCTTCGAGCGGCTCACGGCCGACCTGTCGAACCCCGATATCCTCGCCGACACGGCGAAGCTCCAGAAGGTGTCCAAGGAGCGCGCCGGGCTGGAGAGGCTCGTCGAGACCTTCCGCGGCTACCGCAAGGTGCTGGCGGACCTGTCGGAGGTGGAGGCATGGCTGTCCAGCTCCGACCCCGACGAGAAGGCCTACGCCAAGGAGTCCCTGCCGGGCCTCAAGGAACAGCGCGAGGAGCAGGAAGCCGCGCTGAAGATCCTCCTGCTGCCCAAGGATCCCAATGACGAGAAGAACGTCATCCTGGAGATCCGCGCGGGCGCGGGCGGCGACGAGGCGGCCCTCTTCGCCGAAGAGGTCATGCAGATGTACCTGCGCTACGCGGACCGCAAGGGCTGGAAGGCGGACATCCTGGACATGAGCGCGGGCAACGCGGGCGGCGTGAAGGACGCCACGGTGACGCTCTCCGGGGACGCCGTGTTCAGCCAGCTCAAGTACGAGTCCGGCGTCCACCGCGTCCAGCGCGTGCCGGCCACGGAGACGCAAGGGCGCATCCACACCTCCACCATCACCGTGTCGGTGATGCCGGAGGCGGAGGACGTGGACGTGCAGATCAACCCCGCGGACATCGAGATGCAGGTGATGCGCTCCACGGGCGCCGGTGGCCAGAGCGTCAACACCACGGACTCCGCGGTGCGCCTCATCCACAAGCCGTCCGGCATCGTGGTGAAGTGCCAGCAGGAGAAGAGCCAGGGGAAGAACCGCGCCATGGCCCTGCGCATGCTGCGCGCGAAGCTCTACGACATGGAGCAGGAGCGCATCCGCAACGAGCGCGACTCCATGCGCCGCGGCCAGGTGGGCACGGGCGACCGCAGCGAGAAGATCCGCACCTACAACTTCCCGCAGGACCGGCTCACCGACCACCGCATCGGACTCACCGTGCACAACCTGCCGGCCATCATGGTGGGCAACGTGGACGAAGTGATTACCGCCTGCCGTACCCACTACCAGGCAGAAGCCCTCAAGGCGCAGACGGGCGGCGGGCGTCCCGCCAGCGAAGCATGAGCGACGTCTGGACCATCCGTCGGCTCCTCACCTGGACGACGGGGCACTTCGAGAAGCGCGGGGTGGACGCGCCCCGGCTCACGACGGAAATCCTGCTCGCGCACGTGCTCAAGACGGGCCGGGTGCGCCTGTACGTGGACCTGGACCGGCCGCTGTCCAAGGACGAGCTGGCCGCCTTCAAGGCGCTCATCGAGCGCCGGATGGCGGGCGAGCCCACGAACTACCTGACGGGCACGAAGGAGTTCTACAACCGCCCGTTCAAGGTGGACGCGCGCGTGCTCATCCCCCGGCCGGAGACGGAGCTGCTGGTGGAGGCGGTGCTGCACTCGGTGCCCAAGGACGCGCCTTCCCGCGTGCTGGACGTGTGCACGGGCTCCGGCTGCATCGCCATCAGCGTGGCGGCGGAGCGGCCCCAGGCGACGGTGCTGGCCACGGACCTGTCCAAGGACGCGTGCGCGCTGGCCCTTGAGAACGCGCAGGCCCTGGGCGTGGCCGAGCGCGTGAGCGTGCTGGAGGGAGACCTGTTCTCGCCCCTGCCCCCGGACGCGACGTTCCGGGTGGTCGTGTCCAATCCGCCGTACATCGACTCGGGCGACATCGCCGGGCTGTCCGCCGAGGTGCGGCGCGAGCCCCGGCTGGCGCTGGATGGCGGGCCGGACGGACTGGTCGCGCTGCGGCGGGTGATTGAGGGCGCCCGCCGGGTGCTGGAGCCTGGCGGACTGCTTGCATTGGAGATGGGTGAGACCCAGGGAAGCGCCGTCCTGGAGCTCCTGCGGGCCGCGGGCTACTCCGACGCGCGCGTGGAGAAGGACCTGGAACGGCGTGAACGCATGGCGTTCGGGACACAGCCCGCGGCCTGACGGCCACGGGACACGCGGCCCGGCAGCCGCACGCACGAGAAGGCACGTCAAAGACATGGACAAGATCGTCATGAAGGGTGGCACCGCGCTGCACGGCGAGGTGGAGGTCTCCGGCGCGAAGAACGCGGCGCTGCCCATCCTGGCCTCCGCGCTGCTGGCGGATGGCACCACCACCTTCCGCAACGTGCCGGACCTGGCGGACGTGGCCACGATGCTGGAGGTGCTCCGCACGATGGGCTGCGAGGCCGCGCGGCTCACCGGCAAGAAGGCGGACACGTGTGAAATCAGCATCGCGGGGAACATCACCCCGGAGGCCCCCTACGACCTGGTGAAGACCATGCGCGCCAGCGTCCTGGTGCTGGGGCCGCTCGTGGCGCGCTTCGGCCGGGCGCGCGTGTCCATGCCGGGCGGGTGCGCCATTGGCGCGCGTCCCATCGACCAGCACCTCAAGGGTCTGAAGGCGCTGGGCGCGGACATCCACCTGACGGAAGGCTACGTGGAGGCCCGGGCCAAGCAGCTCAAGGGCGGCATGGTGAACTTCGACGTCATCACCGTCACCGGCACGGAGAACGTGATGATGGCGGCGGTGCTCGCGAAGGGCCGCACGGTGATGGAGAACTGCGCGCGCGAGCCGGAGGTGGAGGAGCTGGCGCGCGTCCTCAACAAGATGGGCGCGAAGGTGGAGGGGGCGGGCACGTCCATCATCACCATCGAGGGCGTGGACTCCCTGAACCCGGTGGAGCACGCCATCCTCCCGGACCGCATCGAGGCGGGCACGCTGCTGGTCGCGGCGGCCATCAGCGGGGGCAACGTGCTGGTGAAGCACGCACGGCCGGAGCACCTGGACGCGGTCATCGACAAGCTGCGCGAGGCGGGCTGCACCATCACCGCCGAGGGCGGGGGCCTGCGCTGCAAGGCGCCCAGGTCCCTCAAGTCGGTGAACATCACCACCACGGAGCACCCGGGCTTCCCCACGGACATGCAGGCGCAGTTGATGGCGCTGATGACGGTGAGCCACGGCACGTCCGTCATCTCCGAGAACATCTTCGAGAACCGCTTCATGCACGTGCCGGAGCTGCACCGGCTGGGCGCGGACATCACCATCCAGGGGCACACGGCGGTGGTGAAGGGCGTGAAGGCGCTCAGCGGGGCGCAGGTGATGGCCACCGACCTGCGCGCCAGCGCGTCGCTCATCCTGGCCGGCCTGCGGGCTGACGGGCAGACCGAGGTCAGCCGCGTCTACCACCTGGACCGCGGGTACGAGCGGCTGGAGCGCAAGCTGCGGGGCCTGGGGGCGGACATCCGCCGGGTGAAGGAGCGGGCCTGAGCCTGAGGGGCCGACCGACGGCACGTTGCCAACAGAAGCCGCCGCACGGGTTGCATCCCAATTTTTGGGCGACTTATCATTCTCCATTCACTGGGGAGCACCTTCCGCTCCCCCCTTTCAGGAGAACGAGCCGCCCCATGAATTGCCCCGGTTGCAGCGTCGAGATGACTGATCTCGAAGGAGATCACGAGACGTTGCGGAAGTGTGGAGACTGCGGAGGCCTGTGGACCGATGTTTCGGACCTGCGCCGCATCCTCCTTCACAACAACCTGCCCGGTCTGGAGCTACTCGGGGGCAAGGTCGACGCGGAGGCCCTGACAGGGCAGTGCCCGGACTGCCAGGTGGACTTCGTACGCATCGATGGTGGCGACCGGAAGCATCCGCTGCACTACGACACCTGCGAGTCCTGCGGCGGCATCTTCCTGGAGTCGGAGTTCGCGGACGCCGCGGACGCCAAGGCCGCCGAGCAGGAGATGGTCACCTTCTTCCGCAACTTCGACGCGAAGCGGAAGTCCAAGGCGGCCATCTAGGCCCCAGGCTCCAGGCCCGGTGGGCGCCCGGTTCTCCCAGGCGCCCGGTCGTTCTCAAGGCTTGCCGCGGAAGGCGCTTCCCCACTCCTCGGGGAGCGTCCCGTCCAGCGACAGCGCGGCGGCCGCCTTCGGCCCCTCGCCAGCGGCGGTCCGCTCGAAGCGGGCCGTCACCTTGCCCTTCTTCGGGATGTCCAACGTCACCTTGTTGCCGGACACCGTGTAGGTGCCGCTGACGACAGTGGTGGGCTCCGGCGTCTCCAGGGGCTCCAGCGAGAAGCGCCAGGTGCCGTCCACGAAGAAGGACAGGAAGCGCTCCGGGGCGCCTTCATGCCCGCCGAACCAGGTGCCCACGAGCGGGGCCACGCGCGCGTCGTACTTGTACCGGGTGGCCAGCGCGGGGCCGTTGAGGGGCTTTCCGCCCGAGTAGAGGACCAGGTCGGTGAGGCACACCGGGCTGTCCTCCCTGGCGCCCGGGAAGCGGTCCGCGACCTCCAGGATGAAGCGCGCGCCGAACAGCGGCTGGGACAGGGGCACGGCCTGCAGGCCGCGCTTGTCCTGCACGGTGACGCTGCGGGACGCGTCCACGCTGGTGAGGGTGAACTTGCGCACGCGGCCGTTGGCCTTGAACGCGTCGCGGGAGGTTCCGTCGCCCGTGTAGACGCGCACCTCGTCCAGGGTGACGGGCTCCTTGAAGCCGATGAAGACGTGGGAGGGCTTCTCCCCTTCCGCGCACCAGACGGTGGTGTCCCGGCCGTCCAGCATGTTGAGGGGCACGTAGTGGTCCGGGCGCCCCTCCTTCTCCAGCCAGGCCTCCGCCTGGGCATAGCCGGGCGCGGCGGGCGCGGCGGCGAGGACGGACGGAGACACGAACAGCAGGCAGGCCAGGGACAGGCGTCGCATGGGGCGCATCTTGGATCGTCCCCACCCCGGGGCTCCAGTCCGGGTGTGCACCTTCCGCCAGCACCGGACCTTGCGGCGGGCCGCGAAGTGGGGCCTGGCGTTGTCCACGTGACGCGCCGGGGGCGAGGATGAAAGCGGCCCGCCAGGGGTTGGGGGTGCTTGACACCCGGACACGCCCAGGCCGACAAGGCGGACCGACCGAGGAGGAAGACGTGATGCGACGTTGGGGCTGGGTCTGTGTCGTGGGGCTGCTGGGGGTGGCCGCATGCAAGAAGGACGTGCCTGCGGAGGTGCCGGACGCGGGCGTGGAGGAGACGGGCCCCTCCGCCCTCACGGAGAAGGAACCCAACGAGCGGCCCGACCAGGCGCTGCCGATTACCCGCGACAGCGTGGTGACGGGCGGCCTGGCGGCGGAGCCCAACAAGCTGGATGAGGACTGGTACCGGCTGGCCCCCGGCACCCCGCGCATCGCGGACGTGACGGTGACGGGCCTGCCCGGTGGGGACGTGAAGCTGGACGTCTACGACCAGGACCGCAACCGGCTGGTGGGCGTGAACAGCGAGGGCGAGGGCAAGGGGGAGCGCCTCCCGAACCTCTACGTGGAGAAGGAGCGCTGGCTGGTGGTGTCGCCCGCGCGCAAGGGCACGGGCGGGGCGTACACGCTGGAGGTGAAGTACCGCCAGCCCAACGACGGCGAGGAGCGCGAGCCCAACGACCGCGCCGTGGACGCCGCCGCGCTGCCGCTGGGGCAGACGGTGACGGCGTTCCTGGGGCACTCCGGAGACGAGGATTGGTACCGGGTGGAGCTGCCCGGCCCCGCCACGCCCGAGGGTGAAGCCCCCGCGGTCCAGGACAGGGGCGCACCGGCGCCGGGCTCGACGCCCGAGGCCCCCGGTGCGCCGGCTCCGGGTTCGACGCCCGCGGCCGTGCCTCCGCCGTCCGTGCCGGACGAGACGCCGGTCATCGACGACAACGCGGCGCCCTCCCCCGAGGGCACATTCGGAGGCGGAGAGCCGCCCGCTCAGCCGCCGGAGGGCGCGACGCCCACGGCGCCCGGAGAGCTGGCGGGGGCGACGGCGGCCCAGGCGGCGGACGCGGGCCTCCCGCCCCTCGAGCCGGAGGTGCCGTCGGTGGCGCTGAAGATTGAGTTGTCCGCCGTGGAGGGCGTGCGGCCGGAGATTTCGGTGCTGTCCGCCGCGGAGGCGCCGCTCTTCACCCTGCAGGGCAAGGAGGGCGAGCCGCTCGCGCTGCGCAACATCGGCGTGAGGGCCACGGACCGGGTCGTCTACGTGGTGGTGAAGGGCGGCTGGACGGGGACGGGCAAGGCGCAGCGGCGCACGTACAACGCGCAGGTGCCCTACACGCTGACGGTGTCCCAGGAGGAGGCGGGGGCGCACGCGGAGCTGGAACCCAACGACGAGCTGCTCAAGGCCACGCCGCTGACGGGCGCGGGCTTCCGCGAGGGCTTCCTGTCGCCCAAGTCGGACGTGGACAACTACGTGCTGACGACGCGCGAGCCGGTGCTGGCGAAGGTGGAGCTGTCGGGCGTGGACCGGTTGGACCTGACGCTGTCGATGGTGGAGCCGCCGCAGGGTGACGGGCAGAAGGAGACGGTGCTCCTCAAGGCCAACGACGGCGCTCTCAAGGAGCCGGAGCGGCTGAACAACGTGGCGTGCAACGGCACCTGCTACTTCCGGGTGGAGGGCTCGTTCCGGAAGGTGAACGGCAAGTTCGTGAAGGACTTCGAGAACGCGGACCAGCCCTACCGCATCAGCGTGACGACGGTGCCGGACAACGGCGGCGAGGAGCGCGAGCCCAACAACACCGCCGACCGCGCGCAGGACCTGACGTTGGGCAAGGCGGTGCGCGGCACGGTGTACCCGGCGAAGGACGTGGACTTCTTCCGGGTGGACCTGTCCGACCGGCCGGTGCGCACGGCCATCACCGCGACGCTGCTGGGCATCCTGAAGGTGGACGTGGGGCTGTACCTGCACCGGGTGCAGCCGGACGGGAAGCTGACGCTCGTGCAGACGTCCGACCGCGCCAAGGGCGACCTGCCGGAGACCATCCGCTACAGCGCCGAGCCCGGCGTCTACGTCTTCGAGGTCCGCGACGCGAAGAACCGCGAGGCGAACTTCCAGGACTCGTACCAGCTCACCGTCGAGGAGGGGGAGTAGCCCGACGTGCTGTCACTCGACTCGCCACGGTGGCATGCACTGGAGGCGGCCAAGGGCCCTGCCTCCCACGTCCCGGGATTGCTCCGCCAGTTGAGGGAGCATCCCGAGGATGAAGGCCTGTGGTGGGGTGAACTCTGGAATGCGCTCTACCACCCGGGATCGATCTGCTCGGGTGCGTATGCCGCGATCCCCCACGTCGTGGAGGTGGCCCTTGCGCATCCAGGGCCCGTGACGCGGCGGGAATGCGCGGTCGTCGTTGGCATCACCGTGCTTGAAGGGCCCGTGGATGTCGTGCCCGAGGAGTTCCGGACTGACCTCCGGACAGCCATCGCGCATGCACGCCGGTTGGCGCTGGAGGAGCTGAGGGTCGCCACGCCTCGCCTGACGACCCATCTCCACCTGCTCATGGCCCTGGCAGGCCTGTCCGGATGGAAGCGGCTCGGGGACCAGATCGACGGGCTCGCGGCCGACCAGTTGGAAACGAAGTGCCCGAAGTGCGGTGTCCCTCTGGTCCTTCTTCCCGAAGATGAAGGAATGAGCATTTCGGCGGAGCCCAACGCCGCATTCAAGCCCGGAGCCTGCCGCCTGCCAGTGACACCCGCACCGGAGTGCACAGCCCCTCTGGACGATGGGGCGAGTCCCCGGGAGCAGCTGCTCGCGTTGAGCCTGCACGCGGGACACGCCCGTGCAGCCACCTGGCTGCGGTGCCTGGGAGGAACCGCGTCATGCCCCGCGTGCGCGGAGACCTTCTCACTGGAAGACCCAGGCGATTCTTCCCGTTGACAAGGCAGGGCCCCGCCCCTACCTTGGGCCCCGCTTCACGCATCACCTGCGGTGGTAGCTCAGTTGGTAGAGCACGAGCTTCCCAAGCTCGGGGTCGAGGGTTCGAATCCCTTCCGCCGCTCACTTGAAGGCCGGTAGTCCTTGAGGAAACTCGGGACTGCCGGCCTTCGTGTTTCCGGGGTTCCATGTCCTGGAGACCATGCCCTTCATCCGAGAGGGCGCAACAGGTCCTCGGAGACGGTCCAGAGGCGCTGGGCGAACGCGGCATCCTCCAACAGCCTGTGGCCCCGGGCCTCCTGGCAGTCGGCCCAGTACTTCCCGGTGAGGCCGTCCACGCGGGGGCTCGCGGCGAGCAGCGTCTGCGTCGCCGCGCCCTCTTCGACGGACTTCATGAACAGCCGGGCCACCGGAAGGATGAGGGTGAGCGGAAAGCCCACGCTCCGCGTGAGCGAGGTGCGCACCGCGCCCGGGTGCAGGGAGTTGACGCAGATGCCCCGGTCCGCGAGCCGGCGCGACAACTCCCGGGCGAACAGCGCGTTGGCGAGCTTCGACTGGCCGTAGAAGGCCACGGGCCTGTAGCCGCGATGCCCGTCCAGGTTGTCGAACTGGATGCCCTCGCGGGGCGCCTGGTTGACGCCCGCGCTGCTGCTGAGGACCACGATGCGGCCCGTGCGGTCCGGCACCCGGTCGACCAGCCGGTTCACGAGGAGGAAGTGGGCCAGGTGGTTGACGAAGAACTGCTGCTCGACGCCGTACCGGAGCGCGAGCTTCGGAGGAGCCATCACCCCCGCGTTGGCGATGATGGCATCCAGCGGACGGCCCAGCGCGCGGACGGTCTCCACCGCGGCGAGGACCGAGGCCACGTTCCCCAGGTCGCAGGCGACAGGCGTCGTCGAGCCCCCTACCCGCTCACACGCCTCCCGCGCCTGTTCAAGCGAACGCGCGAGCCCGATGACGTGGCCGCCATGCGCGGTGAGCGCCCGCAGGGTCTCCGCGCCAAGGCCGGCGTTGCAACCCGTGAGAAGGAAGGTGCGCCCCTTCAGGTCAACCCCTTCGAGAACATCCTCCGCCGTGGAGCGGGCACCGAAAGGTAGAGCTTCGCTCATGGGAGAGGCCTCCGTGCGTCAAGCAACGAGGGAACGACAAGGCAGGGCGCGTCAGCGGCCCTGGCGCAGCGGTGCGAACAGCATCCGCACCGCGACGGTGATCTGCTCAACGAAGGCTTCGCGCGAGGTGCATGTGTGCTTCCAACCGCGCGCGGTGGCGTGCAGCGTCCGCGCGAGCTGCGGCGCGGTGAGTCCGGCGGACGCATAGACGGCCATCAACGGCGAGTCGGAGAGCGCCCGGGCCAGGGCCTTCTCGAACCGGGCATCGTGGCTGGCCAGGAGCGAGCCCGTGAGGACGCCGCTGGTCTCGATGAGGTCCGAGGCATCCGCCCCCATCTGTCCGATGTAGCAGCCCAACCGCTCGTCGAGCGCGGCCACCAGCCGGGCCTCCAGCGGGCGCTCCGTTGCCGTCAGCGCCGCGAGCGCCGCCTCCAGGTGGTTGCCGAGCGCGTACTCCACCGCAGCCCGGAACAGCTCCTCCTTGGTGGCGAAGTGCAGGTAGAGCCCCTGGCGGGACACATCCGCCGCCCGGGCCACCTCCTCCATCGACGTCTTGCGATAGCCGAAGCGCACGAACACCCCGAGCGACGCCTCCAGCAGCTTGCGCCGCCGCGCATCATCCGAGGGCTTCGAGGGGGGCTTCGGATCCACGGCCATATGGACTCTTTTGACAACATAGGCCCATGTTGTCAATCAAGACCACGGACACCCTGAGCGCCCGCGCCTGTCCCGGTTCACCCTCGGATGGAGTTCTCAAGGCCGTATAGTGAACATTCCCGTCCAACCCCTGGGCCCTTCCGTCATGTACGACACCGAGATCAACGACGCGCTGAACGAAGTGACGACGTTCATGGGGACGGCGGTCATCCAGGGCGCGCCCCCGCACGTGAACGCGGTCAAGCCGTTCATCAAGGACGCCCTCAAGCAGGTCGTGAGCCAGCTGGCGGGCGTGCTCAAGCTGGCGGGGTTCCAGAGCCAGACGGGCACCCTGCTGGCGAACAACTTCCTCCACCGCACGGCGATGGACCTGTACGGCCCCTGCTCGGCGGCCGCGGGGCTGTCCGCGCGCAGGGAGTGGGGCGCCGTGGACAATGCCTGGAACCTGCGTCCCCTCAGCTTCGCCTGGAGCCTGGGCCGCAACGCGCTGGGCACGGTGAAGACGCTCGCGGAGACTCCGGCGGATCGCGTCTGGCGGATGATCCAGGACATGGTGCAGGCGCATGTGGACTTCGGCGCCTCGCTGGTGAGCCGCCTCATGGGGGACCGCGCCCTGTTGAACAACGCCTTCAGCATCACCGGGGGCCTCGCCAACGTGGACGTCACCGGCAGCGATCCCCACCACACGGGCCACCGCGTCGCGCTGCTGCGGTTCTCCTGCGGAGGGCGGGTCGTCTACAAGCCGTCGGACCTCACCTTCCAACTGCTGCTGATGGGCGACCCCCAGTCGTATCAAATCTGCCGCACGCACTACCCCGCCCTGATGCCGTACACCGACAGCCTCTTCACCACGCTCGACGCGGACCTGCCGGCGATCCGCATCGTCGCGTTTCCGCACGCGCGGGGTGAGTACGGCTACATGCAGATGGTCGCGAAGACGCGGCAGATTGCCCTGGGGAATCAAGCCACGTACTTCCGGAAGCTGGGCCGGCTCATCACGGTGTCGGCGGTGTTCGGCATCACCGACCTGCATCACGAGAACGTGATGGCCACGGCCCAGGGTCCCCACCTCATCGACGCGGAGATGGGCTTCAACTACCCCGCGGGGCCGCTCGACAACCCCATCGCCCACGCCGCGCTGTCCCAGGTGCTCCAAATCGCCCCGCCGGCGCACAGCATGGTGGGCGGCGTCTTCACCACCGACCTCTACCGGGGACAGTGGCAGGCCAGCAACGTGTCCGCGCCCTACGACCAGCAGGAGGTCAACGCCGGGTTCAGCACCGCGCTCCACGGCCCCTGGGTCCAGGCCTCCACGTACCCGAACGAAATCCTGGCCGGCATCCGCGAGGAGGTGGACCGCATCGTCACCGCCGTCAACACGGGCCGGGTGGACGGCTGGCTCAATCAGTTCCAGAACGTCGCCCCCATGGCGCGCGTGCTCCTGATGACGACGGACATGTGCCGCGCGCACGCGGAGGGCATGACCCAGAACATGAACGGCACCCTGGGGACGGAAGTCCATGCCATGGGCCAGGGCCTGTTCGAATGGCTGACGTGGTACGGCGGCCACCACAACGCGGTCCCCGGGGCCCTGTTCGAACCCCACAACCGCCAGCACTTCTTCACGCCCCTGCGGACCCAGGGCGTCACCTACGTCGCCGCGACCGGGCAAGGCGTGACGGTGGCGAACCTCACGGAGGTGCGCAACAAGTTGAACCCGCTGCGGGGCACCATGGGCCGGCCTCAGCTGAAGCAGCGGCTGCGCACGGCGCTGGAGACGACGCTCGGATGTGGTGCGCTGCTCTGACGGGCCAGGGACGTCTTGACTGAACAGGCATTCAGCCGCACGCTTGCCAGGTGAAGGCTCGCCCCGTCGACAATCCGCCCAACCCCTGGGCCAGCACCGCGGTGGAGTACCTGGACGAAATCCCTCCCGCGCGCCTGGAAGTCTGGGAGGACCACAGCCGCTCCATCATCGCGAGCAACGACAGCCCCGACATCTGCTTCTCCTGGAGCGTCAACCCGTACCGGGGCTGCCTCCACGCCTGCGCCTACTGCTACGCGCGCCCCACGCACCAGTACCTGGACTTCGGCGCGGGCACCGACTTCGAGACGCGCCTCGTCGTCAAACCCAACGCCCCGGAGCTCTTGCGCGAAGCCTTCGACCGTCCGTCGTGGAAGGGAGAGACGGTCGTCTTCAGCGGCGTCACGGACTGCTACCAGCCCCTGGAAGCCTCGCTCCGGCTCACCCGCCAGTGCCTGGAGGTCTGCGCCGAGTACCGCAACCCCGTGGGCATCGTGACCAAGGGCGTGCTGATCGAGCGCGACCTGGACGTGCTCCAGCGGCTGGCGGCGGAGACGAAGCTGTTCGTGAGCATCAGCCTCCCCTTCCACAACGAGGAGCTGGCGCGCGCCATGGAGCCGCTCGTCGCCACACCGAAGCGGCGCCTGGCCACCATCCGCAAGCTCACGGAGGCCGGCATTGACGTGGCCGTGTCCGTGGCCCCCATCATCCCCGGCCTCAACGACGAGGACATCGCGCGGGTGCTCACCACCGCCCGTGAGGCCGGCGCCACGCGCGCGCACTACACGCTCTTGCGGCTCCCTGGCCCCGTGCAGGCCGTCTTCGAGGAGCGCCTGCGCACGAAGCTGCCCCTGCGCGCGGAGCGGGTGCTGCACCGCATCCGCGAGACGCGCGGCGGGGAGCTCACCGACAGCCGCTTCAAGCACCGCATGCGCGGCGAAGGAATCTACGCCCAGACCATCCACCAGCTCTTCGCGACGGCGGCGCGCAAGGTGGGCATGCGCGCCTCATCCATCACGGAGGCCGCGCCGGACACCTTCCGGCGCCCCGCGCGGCCCTCCACCTCACCTCAGCTGTCGCTCTTCTAGGCAGCGACGCCGGGGCCCTATTTCCGGATGGCTTGCAGGATGGACAGCAGGATGACGGCGCCCACCGTGGCCACCAGCAGCGAGTACAGGTTGAAGCCTGTCACGCCCCGGCCACCGAAGAAGCTGAACACCCAGCCGCCCAGCATGGCACCCACGATGCCGGCGACGATGTTGGCGAACATCCCCATCCGGGCGTTGGTGCCCTTGATGATGCTGGCCAGCCAGCCTGCGATACCGCCCAACACCAGCCACGAGCAGATTCCCATGACGTCCTCCAGGTAGGGCCGAAGCCTTACCAGACCTCACAGCGGTTCGCAGCGGGCGCCACCATCGGCGCCCCCGCGGGGCAGGAGAAGGCCTGCTGGAACTGCGGCAGGTTCACGTCCGGCCCCTTCACGCGCAGGAACGCCGGCGAGTGCGAATCCGTCAGCGCCCGCTGCCGCGCAGCTTCGTTACGAATCTTCGAGCACCACGATTGCGCGTGCGCCAGGAAGAACTGCTGCCCCGGGGTGAACCGGTACGAGTTCGCCTTCGCCGCCTGGTCCGGGCGCTTCGCCAGGTAGGACTCCATGGCCGCGTACGCCAGCTTGAGGCCGCCCAGGTCCGCGACGTTCTCGCCCAGGGTGAGCTTGCCGTTCACCTTCACGTCGTCCACGGCGGTGTACTGGTCGTACTGGTTCTTCACGCACGACACGCGCTCGCGGAAGGCCTTGTCCGACGCCGGGGTCCACCACGTGCGCAGGTTGCCGTCCGCGTCGAACTGGCGGCCCTCGTCGTCGAAGCCGTGGGTGATTTCGTGGCCCACGACCATGCCCATGGCGCCGAAGTTCACCGCCGCGGACGCGTCCCGCCCGAAGAACGGCGGCTGGAGGATGCCCGCCGGGAAGACAATCTCGTTGGTGGCCGCGTTGTAGTAGGCGTTCACCGTGGGCGGCGACATGAACCACTCCTGCCGGTCCACCGGCTGGCCCACCTTGCGCAGCTGGCGCGCCTGCTCGAAGGCGTCCGCCGCCAGCACGTTGTCCAGGTACGAGTCGCGCGTCACCGTCAGCCCGTCGTAGCCGCGCCACTGGTCCGGGTAGCCAATCTTGTTGGTGATCTTCTTCACCTTCACCAACGCCTGCGCCTTGGTCTCCGCGTCCATCCAGGACAGCGTGTCCAGGTTGCGCTCGAAGGACTGCTCAATCTGCTGGACCATGTCCAGCGTGGTGGCCTTGCCGTCCGCGCCGAAGGTGCGCGCGATGAAGGGCTTGGCCAGCGCGTGCGGCAGCGCTTCGTCCGTGGCGTCCACGCACTTCTTCCAGCGCGCCAGGTCCGCCTTGGCGCCGGTGAGCACCGAGGACTCGAAGCGGAAGAACTCGTCGCGCAGCGCCTTGGGCAGCGCCGTCTGCACGTCCTTCACCAGGTGGTAGGAGAGGTACGGCCCCATGTCCGTCGGCCGCTGCTGACGCACCAGCGCGGACACCTCCGAGAAGAACTTCGGCTCCGTCACGTTGAGCGCTTCACCCGCGGGCAGCCCCACCTGCGCGAAGTAGGTGTCCCACTGGAACGCGGGCGCCAGCTGCTTCAAGCCCTGGCGCTCCAGGCGGTGGTAGACCTTCTCCGGCTCGCGGCGCTCCTCCTTGGGCAGCCGCGCGTTGGCCAGGCGCGTCTCGATGGCGAGGATGCCAATGGCCTTGCGGCTGGCCACGAAGGGCGCGTCGCCCAACAGCTCGAACACCTTCTGCACGTGCGCCTGGTAGGCGTTGCGCGCCTCGCGCATCTTCACGTCGGGCTTGAGGTAGTAGTCGCGGTCCGGCAGGCCCAGCCCGCCCGCGTCCACCACGGCGATGACCTGCGTGGCGTCCTTCTGGTCCTGATCCGACCCCACGCGGAACAGCGCGTTCACGTCGCGCGCGTGCAGCCAGGCCACCGCGCCGGCCACCGCCTGCGGGCTCTTCAGGCCGTTGAGCTTCGCCAGGTACGTGCGCAGCGTGGGCAGCGACTGCTCCAGCTTCGCCTCGTCCATGCAGGAGCCGTAGAAGTCGCCCAGCTTCTTCTCTTCCGCGGTGCCCTCGCCCTGCCCTTCCGAGGCCTTGGCGAGGATGTCGCGCAGCACGGTCTGGTTGCGCTCGGCCACCGTCTCGAAGCCGCGGCTCCAGCGCGCGCGCTCGGCGGGGATCTCCGTGGCCTTCAGCCAGCCGCCACACGCGTACTGGTAGAAGTCGTCACAGGGGTTCACGGACGGGTCCATCACCGCGGCGTCCAGGCCCGGGGGCATGGGGCGCTCGGACATGGGCACGGCGGGGGCCTCTGGCGCGGGCGTGGCCGGCGCGGCGGCGGCCACGGGGGCCGGGGCGGAGGCC
>NZ_RAWP01000015.1:0-126366 GCF_003668935.1 Corallococcus sp. AB032C
CTTCCACCCCCGCCCCGGCCGCCAAGAAGCGCGCTGACGCACCCTCGCCCGCGCCGATGATGGCCGAGGAGCGTGAGTCTTCCGATGCCCTGGCCGCGGCGGAGCCGGCCATGCGGCGCGCGGCGCCGGCGAAGGACGCCAAGGCCGCCACCGTGGCCATGGGCGCGCCGGCAGGCGTCCTGATGCCTGCCCCGCCGCCGATCCAGCAGCCCATGGAGAAGGGCAAGATGCAGCCGGTGGACGGCGACAAGGGCGTCGCCGAGGGCGGCAACGTCTTCGAGACCTACAAGGCCAACGCCTTCACCGAGACGGCGAAGGACAACCTGTCCACCTTCGCGGCGGACGTGGACACGGCCTCCTACTCCATGGCGCGGCGCTACCTGCAGCAGGGCCAGCTGCCCCCCACCCACGCGGTGCGCGTGGAGGAGTTCGTCAACTACTTCAAGTACCGCTACACGCCGCCGGAAGAAGGCGCCTTCACGGTGCACCTGGAGGGCGCGCCCTCGCCCTTCAACGCGCGCCGCCAGTTCCTGCGCGTGGGCGTGCAGGGCAAGGTCGTCTCCCGTTCGCAGCGCAAGCCCGCGCACCTGGTGTTCCTGGTGGACACCAGCGGCTCCATGGCGTCGTCGGACAAGCTGCCGCTGGCCATCGAGTCCATCAAGGTCGCGGTGAAGAACCTCAATGAGAACGACACCGTGGCGCTCGTCACCTACGCGGGCTCCACGCGGGACGTGCTGGCCCCCACGCCCGCCACGGACGTGAAGAAGATCCACGCGGCGCTGGACACGCTGGTCGCGGGCGGCGGCACGGCCATGGGCTCCGGCATGGAGACGGCCTACAAGCACGCGGTGAAGAAGGCCGCGGGTGGCGTGGTGTCCCGCGTGGTGGTGCTCACGGACGGCGACGCCAACATCGGCCCCAACCTCACCCCCAAGGCCATGCTGGCCAGCATCGAGAAGTACGTGGCCGAGGGCGTCACGCTCACCACGGTGGGCTTCGGCATGGGCAACTACCACGACAACCTGATGGAGCAGCTGGCCGACAAGGGCAACGGCAACAGCTTCTACGTGGACAGCATGAAGGAGGCGCGCAAGGTCTTCGAGACGCAGCTGACCGGCACGCTGGAGGTCATCGCGAAGGACGTGAAGTTCCAGGTGGAGTTCAACCCGAAGGCCGTCAGCCGCTACCGCCTGATGGGCTACGAGAACCGCGACATCGCGGACAAGGACTTCCGCGACGACAAGGTGGACGCGGGCGAGATTGGCGCGGGCCACACCGTGACGGCGCTCTACGAAGTGGAGCTCACGGGCGAGGCGCAGGACGTGGCCACCGTGCGCATCCGCGCCAAGGCGCCCAACGGCACGGAGGCCAAGGAGCAGGCCTTCCCGCTCACCCGCGCCAACCTGAAGCCGTCCATGGAGGCCGCGTCCAGTGACTTCCGCTTCGCCGTCGCCGTGGCCGCCACCGCGGACATCCTCCGCGCCGCGCCCGCCGCCGAGGGCTGGAGCCTGGCCACCACGCAGAAGCTGGCGGAGGGCGCCGTGGCGGGTGACGCCGACCGCACCGAGTTCGTCCGTCTCATCGGCCAGGCCCGCGCGCTGACGACCGCGTCGGCCAGCGGCCACTGAGGGCAGTACCCAGCACGACACACCGGGGAACGCGCAGCAAGGGGGGCTCTGCCCGCCACCGGGGATGCACCGGTGGCGGGCAGGGCTTTTTCAGAGGTGCTTCAGATGGTGCTGATGACTGGCGCCGTGGTGCTGGTGAAGAAGTCGGTGAAGGTCCCGTACCAGTAGGTCCCCGACCGGCCGTTGATCTTGCATGCCTTGGTGCCGGAGACGCTCAGGTTGGTCCCGGTGCTGTTCAGGCCGGCGCTGCCGGTCAGGATGCTGCCCGTCATGTAGTCGCAGTAGATGTCCCCATTGCGCGTGGTGGAGAGCGTCGTGGGGTCCACGGCGCGCACGGCCATGATGGTGGCCGCCGAGCCGCTCCAGCCGTTCTTCATCGTGAAGCCCACCGCGAGCCCCAGGCTGGAGCCGGAGAGGGACACGGTGCCCGGCGCGTTCAGCGGGACGGTCTCGAGCACCACCGACGCGCCCGTCGTCAGGGTGCAGCTGGCGCCACCCGTGCGGGTGAGCACGATGTTGTACTGCGGCGGCGAGGTGGTGATCTGCACCGTGGTCGCTTCGTAGTCACAGCCCTGCGAGGTCGCCGTCGTCAACCGCGCGCTCTGCTGCGCGAGCTCCGCGCCGTCCTCCTGCTCCGGACCGCCACAGGCGGAGAGCACGAGAGCGGACCCAAGGCACACCACGGACGTCAACTTGTTCATCATGGGAATTCCTTTCCTTTTTTGGGGAGGGGGAAGGCCCGGAGGCTAACAAGCCCGTCTGACAGAACCAATACTCGGAGTCTCGTCTGCCGTTGACGCGGAGCGCCGCGTGTATAATGCGCGGTATGAACAGACCCGCTTCGTTGCAAAATGCGTTGGTGTTGGCCCTGACCTCGCTTGCCTGTGGGGCATGCGGCGACTCCGCCTCGGGCGGGGGCGTGTCCCTGGGCGCCGAGCAGAAAGGGATTGCGACCTTCTACGACGCCAACGGGGGCGGCAACTGCAGCTACGACCCGGGCGGCGACCTGATGGTGGCCGCGATGAACCAGGCGCAGTACGACAACAGCGCCGCCTGCGGCCAGTGCGTGGACATCGTGGGGCCCAAGGGCAACGTGCGCGTGCGCATCGTGGACCAGTGCCCGGATTGCGATAAGGGCCACCTGGACCTGTCCCGCAAGGCCTTCGACAAGATCGCGGAGGCGAAGGACGGCCGGGTGGACATCACCTGGACGCCGGTGTCCTGCGACGTGTCCGGGCCGGTGGAGTACCACTTCAAGGACGGCAGCAACCCCTGGTGGACGGCCATCCAGGTGCGCAACCACCGGCTGCCCATCCAGAAGCTGGAGTGGAAGCGCGACGGCGATTGGAAGGCGCTGAAGCGCGAGAGCTACAACTACTTCGTCACCGACTCGGGCGTGGGCGAGGGCCGCTTCCAGCTGCGCGTCACCGCCCAGGACGGCCAGCAGCTCGTCGACTCCGTGGAGAAGGTGCTGGACGACGGCAGCGTGGACGGGGCGGAGCAGTTCGCGCCCCAGAAGTAGGCGCACGCGCCCCGCCGCCCCGTCCGTCACTGCGTCAGCGCATCAGAACGTGAAGATGGACGGGGACGTGGTGCTGGTGAAGAAGTCCGCGTAGCTGGCCACGTAGTTGTTCCCCGAGCCCGTCTGGCCGGAGATGGTGCCGTTCTTCGTCCCGGACACGGTGAGCGTCGTCCCGTTGGAGGCGATGGACAGGCTGCCCGAGTAGATGGAGCCCGAGCCCAGGAAGATGGACAGCCCCGTGGAGCGGACGATGGACAGCGTGTCCGGCGCCACGTGCTTGAGGCCCAGGGACTGGGGTGAGCTGCCGCTGACGCTGGTCTTGTACGTGTAGCTCACGGCCACGCCCAGGTCGTTGGCCGCCAGCGACAGCGTGGGCGAGGTGCCGGTGGAGGAGCCCACCACCACGCTGCCCGCGCCGAAGGCACAGGTGGCATCCGCCGCGCGCGTGACGGTGACGTCATAGATGGGAGGAACGGTTCCCGTCCGCGCCGCGGACGACACCGTGAACGTGCAGCCCTGGGACGTCCCCGTCACCAGCGCGGACTCCTGGGTGGCGAGGCCGTCCTCCCCCTCCACGCCAGCGCCACACGCGGTGAGGCCCGCGACGGCGCAAAGTGAAACAACAGACTTGATGTTCAGCATGGGAGTGCACTCCAGGGTTGGGGTGGTTGCAGCGCCATCCCCTATAAAATCAAACGTCAGACATTTAAAACATTTCACTCACAATGCCTGCCATCCAAACCCTGGGGTGCGAAGTCACCCATCAGAACGCGACGATGGACGGTGCCGTCTCGCTGGTGAAGAAGTCCGGGAAGGTGGCCACGTAGTTATCACCGGAGCCCGTCTCTCCGACGATCGGGGCGTTCTTGGTGCCGCTGACGGTCAGCGTCATGCCGTCCGGTTCAATGGACAGGTCTCCGGCGTAGATGAACTTCCCCAGCGCGTTGAAGTACAGGCCCGTGGACCGGGTGATGGCCAGCGTTTCCGGTGCCACGTGCTTGATGCCCAGCTGCTGGGGTGAGGGCCCACCCGTCCGGTACGTGTAGCTCACGGCCACGCCCAGGTCGTTGGCCGCCAGGGACACCGTGGACGGCGTGCCGTTGGAGAACCCCACCACCACGCTGCCCGCGCTCCAGGGGCAGGTGGAACTCGCTTCACGTGTGAGCGTGATGTCGAAGATGTAGGGGAACGGACCGGGCTGCCGCGGCGCGGACGACACCGTGAAGGTGCAGCCCTGGGAGGTCCCCGTCACCAGGGCGGACTCCCGGGTGGAGAACTCGCCCTGCCCTTCCGCTCCTCCGCCACACGCCGTGACCGCGACGACCGCACACAGGGAAACGACAGACTTGAGGTGATGCATGGCACTGCCCTCCAGGGGTTGGAACCGCGCCAACCCCTTTAAAGGCAAATGCCAGACATGCAAACCGGATTAACGCCGCAGCATGCCGCGCAGCAACTCCAGGGCCTCGGTGACCCCTTGCCAGACCTGGAGCGCCTTGATGCCCTCGCCTTCGCCCTGCACGTTGCGGCGGGCCGCGCGCTCCAGGGGCAGCAGCGCCCCCTCCACCAGCTCGATCTGCCGGCTCAGCTCCGCCGGAGACGGACCGTTCGCGGCGCGCTGGAGTGACTCCGCCTGTGAAGGCAGGGCCACCGACACCGGCCGGTCCGCCAGGGCGGTGATCGCCTTGGAGAGCTGCGCCATGTACGGGCCGAAGTCCGGCGCGGCCGCCTGGGGCATGGGCGCGTTGCGCAGCGTGGGCGCTTCCGCTTGGGTGGCCACGCGCTCCGTGAGGGCCTTGAGCAGCTGCGCCAGGTGCTTGAGGTACGGGGCCAGGTCCGTGGCCGGAGCCTGGGCCACGGGAGCGGCCTGGGGCATGGCCGGGAGGGACACCTGCACCGGGGCGGGTGGCTTCGCGGCGGCCTCGCGGCTGACGCGGGCTACCTCCAGCACGGCCTCGCGCAGGGCCTCCAGGTGCGGGGCCACGGGCGTGTCCTCGCTGGGGGCGTTCGCCTGCGCGGCGGCCTGCACCACCGCGTCGCGAACGGAGCCCAGTTGTTCCTCGATGGCGCCCAGCTGTCCGGTGACGCGCGCCACGGGGTCGTCTTCCTTGCCCCCCATGCGCTTCACGCGGGCGAAGCCCTGCTTGATCTCCTCCCAGCGCTTCGCCTTCTCCGGCGTCAGACGCCCACGCATCTCCTGGAGCTTGAGCAGGTTCTGCTCCGCCGCGGTGGTGAGTGTCTGGGATTCGCCCTGGTAGTGGTCGTCGATGCGGCGCTCCAGCTCGTCGTCCGTCATCGCGGAGACGACCTTCTCCGCCATCTTGCCCATGTTGCGGTAGCTGCCCTGCAGCTTGAACGGCGGCTCCGTGCGGAAGCGCTCGTCCTGGGCGGCGGACGCGATGTACTGGAGGTTCACCTTGAGCAGCACCTGCTGCACGCGGAACAGCCGCTGGAAGACGGCGACAATCTCCTGCAGCTCCGCCGCCGCGTAGCCGTGCTTCAGCTCGCCGGAGGGGACGTCCTCGCCCTTGGCCATCCGGATGAGGCGGTGCACGTCCTGCGGGTCGCGCGTGGCCAGCGGCGCGAGCACCGGGTTGGAGGTGAGCGCGTTCTCCAGGTAGCTGAGCGCGAACAGGTCCTCCTTGCCGTCCAGGATGTCACCCAGGTTGTAGGTGTCCGCGCGGTTCGCGAGCATGTCCGGGATGCGGAAGCGCTCGCCCGTCTCCGTGTACGGGTTGCCCGCCATCACCACGCAGAACTTCTTGCCGCGCAGATCATACGTGCGCGTCTGGCCATTCCAGACACCCTCCACGCGGCGCTGGCCGTCGCACAGGGAGATGAACTTCTGGAGCAGCTCCGGGTCCGTGTGCTGGATATCGTCGAGGTAGAGCATCACGTTGTTGCCCATCTCGAAGGACAGGTTGATGCGCTCCACCTCCTGCCGCGCGGTGGCGTTGGGCGCCTCCGACGGATCCAACGACTTCACGGAGTGGCCCAGCGCCGGCCCGTTCACCTTCACGAAGGTGAGGCCCAGGCGGCTGGCCACGTACTCCATCAGCGTCGTCTTGCCGTAGCCCGGCGGCGACATGAGCAGCAGCATGCCCATGCGGTCCGTGCGCTTGCCCTCGCCCGCCGCGCCCAGCTGCTTGGCCAGGTTCGCGCCGATGAGCGGCAGGTACACCTCGTCGATGAGCCGGTTGCGCACGAAGCTCGTGAGCACCTTGGGCGTCAGCTCCTCCAGCCGCAGCTTGCGCCGCTCGCGGTCCAGCAGGTCGCGCAGGTACGCGCGGTAGGCCACGTACGCGGGCACGCGCACCTGGCGGAACTCGCCCAGCCGAGACAGGAACTCGTCCAGGCGCAGGGACAGCTTGCGGTCCTGGACGCGCGAGTGGCTGCCCAACAGGCCCGTGGCCTCCGTGGCGGTGATGGCGCCCGCCGTCTCGCGGTCCAGCTTGCGCTCGGTGAGGAGCACCACCGCCGTCTCCAGAGCGACGTGGGCCGCGTCGCCCGGACCACCCTCACGACGGGCCAGGAACGCATCCACCCAGGCGCGAGCGATGCGCAGGCGCTCCGGCAGGTTCTTCTCCAGGCCGCGCAGGTCGTCGTCGAACGCGGTGCGCGAACCGTGGCGGTCCAGGTGCGCGAGGAAGGCATCCTTCAGCGCCAGGGCCTCGCGGCTGGTGGTGAAGCGGGGGCGGTCCACCGCCAGCTCCTCCACGAGGTAGCGACCCGCCTGCCGGCCCGCCGCGGGCGACGCCGCGAGGCCGTGGCCCTGGAGGAACGCGAGCACGCGCTCGCCCAGCTCGTCACCCAGCGCCACCAGGTCCGAGCCGATGTCGAACGCCTGCCGCAGCCGCGCGAGGCTGCGCGCGCGCCGGTGGAAGACGCCCCGGAGCGTGTCGTCCGGGTCGAACGCCCAGTACAGCGCGGCCCAGGCGCGAGGCACCGGGGCGAAGCGCAGGAGGCCCGCGCCCTGGTGCAGCGCGAGCAGCTTCTCCAGGAGCGCCGTCGCGTCCGAGTCGTGCACGCCGCGCTCGTAGCCCTCGTCGAAGCGGTCCGCCGCGTACGCGCGCACGCGCTCCATCAGCTGCCCCTGCGCGCCGGCCTCGTACAGCGCCGTGAGCGTGAGGCCGCCCTTCCCCTCCTCCGCGTCCATCAGCAGGCCCGCGGCCAGGTACTCCGCGCGGTACACGTCGCGCGTCTCGGAGACCAGGTGCTGATCCCAGAGCTCGCGGTACTTCAGCAGCTCCGGGTCCTCCAGCTTCTGGGTGTAGTCGGAGCCAGTGAGCTGGAGGTACAGCGCGCCGTCGCGAGGGACGAGCGTCAGCTCCAGCGGCTGGGTGTTGACGTGGAAGCGGTAGGGCCCCAGCTTGATGAGGCCTTCGCCGCCCTCGAACAGGTCCTGCTTGTCGCGCAGGGCGCGCAGGGCGTCCTGCTTCGCGGACTTCACCCGCGACAGCACTTCGTCCGCGCGCACGCTGTCCTGGAGCGCCAGCAGCTGTTCAGCCAGCTGCCGCAGCTTGAGGATCATCGCGTCGGACGCGAAGTAGGCGTTGAGCTCGTCGTCCGCCTTGAACGACTTCGCCCGGCGCTGCACGCCCTGGAGGATGCGCTCCGCCGCGCCGAAGAGGCCCGAGGCCCGGCGCTGACGCTCGTCCACCAGCGACTGCTTGCGCGCGCCGAAGGCCTCCAGCAGCTCCTCGCGCTTCTGGGTGATCTGCCCCAGGAACTCGTCGAACTCGCCGAAGCGGCCCTCCAGCTCCTCCAGCAGCACGGTGAGCTTGGAGAGCGCCTCGTCGCACTTCTCAGGCGAGTCCGCCTGCGACAGCGCGTTCTCGATGCTCTGCCCCAGCAGCTTGAACTGAGCGCCGAACTCCGCGCGCTTCTCCTTGCCGGACAGCTCCTTGCGCTTCGCCTGGAGCCCCGCGCGAACGCGGTTCAAGCGGCTGAACAGCTCGGAGATGCCCTCGAGGATCTTGGCCCGGGCCAGCGGGTCGCCCACCTGGAGCCCGCCCACCACCTCACCCAGCACCTCCAGGCCCTGGGCGGTGCGATCCACGTCCTCGGCCAGCGGGGCCAGCTCGGCCGTCGTCGTCAGAGGCTCCAGCCGCTCCAGCAGCCCGTCCAGCCGCGAGGCCAGGGGCTGGAGCGCTTCACCCTTCTGGAGGAAGTCCACGCACGCGGTGCTCACCGCGTCGGACGCGGCCACCACCGCCTGCTCCAGGGCGTCCACGCGCCCCAGGTCCATGTAGCGGACGTCCTTCAAGGTGATGAGGTGCCCGCGGTGCCGGCGCAGGTCCGCCAGCGCGCGCATGAAGCCCTCGGCATCCGTGAGCCCCTCCGGCTGCGCGTTGAGCAGCAGCGTCTCCTGCGTCTGCAGCGCCTGCGCGAGCGACTCCTCCGCGCGCTTGCGCATCGCGAGGACCTTCTCGAACTCATCAATGATGAGCTCGGAGGTGCGGCGCAGCAGCTCGATGGGCGCCTGGAGCCCCACTTCCGCGTGGGAGAGCCAGTAGTAGGCGTCCAGGGCGCGCGTGGCCGCGGAGACCAGGTCCTCGTAGGTGCGGCGCGTGGGCTTGTCCGTCTTCGCCACGCGCGGCAGCGTCAGGGCGTCACTGATGCCGCGCACCAGCTCCGCGTTGCCCACCTTGCCCAGGTAGCCCGGCGCGGGGGGCACCTTCGCCGCGTGCTCGTCGGAGACGAACGGCGTCTGCCACACCTGCATGGGGTGCACGCGCGTGGGCTCCTGCGACGTGGCGCGGAACACCACCAGCCCACCGTCCGCGAAGAGGCTCATTCCGTTCGCCTGCAGCGGCGTCTGCACCTCCTTGCGCACCAGGTTGTACGGGAAGAGCACATACGCGCCCTCGTCCCGGCGGTGGAAGACGTAGAGCACGTCCTCACCGTTGGGCGAGCGCACCGCCTGGTGGAACTCCATCCCCTCCGACGCGCCGTCGAAGACCTTGTAGTCGCCCGTCTGGAGGTAGTAGCCGCCCGGGAAGACGATGCCCTGGTCCTCCGGCAGCCGCACACAGGACTGGCCAATGGCGTCGATGCGCACCACGTGCTGGGTGCGCGAGTTGAAGACGAGGTAGCGGTACGCCTTCTCCCGGAACGGCAGGATGCGCAGGAGGATGAGCCCGCCCACCTGCGTCCAGGCGAACTCCGCGTCGTCCAGCGACTGGTCCGGGTCGTCCACCGGCTCGCTGTAGATGCCCAGGCCGGTGGCGGTGTTGTCCTCCACCTTCACGGTGAGGTCGCCCTTCACCGTCTCCACGAAGACCTGATCCAACACGTTGACGTGCGGGTGCTGGCCCAGCACGTACTGCTCGCGCGTGGCCACCGTCCACTCGAAGTCGTGTGACGGCGGGTAGACGTGGTCGCGCTCACCCTGGTTGTCCACGTAGGTGGCGTGACCCTCCACGTCCACGTTGAAGCGGAAGACCTTGAGGTCGCGCGCGGACAGGCCCGTCTGGAACACCGCGAGCAGGCGCGAGTCCCGCCGCCGCAGCTGCAGCAGCTTCGCGTCCTTGTAGTACTTGTACAGCTCGCCGAAGTCCTTCACGAACCGGGGGTCCGCGAGGAAGCCGCCGGCCTCCGTGGGAGGCACGGCGGACAAGTCGAAGCCCTCGGCCGTCTTCTCGAAGCGGTGCAGCGAGAAGACGTCCGAGATGTTCGTCTCCTTCTTCAGGCCGATGAAGACGTTGTAGCCGAAGAGGAGGTACTTCCCGACGCTGACGATGTCGCGGGGGACGCAGTTGTTCTCCGTGCGTACCCGCTCGTTGCCAATGACGGTGAGCTCCGTGCCACCGAACAGCGCCTTGCGCCGCCCGTTGAGGTCGTTCGCCTGGGTCGCCAGCGCGTCCGCCTGGGAGACGAGGCGCGCACGGATGACCTCGTAGCTGCCGCCCTCCAGCGTCGCCTCGCCCCCGGGCACCTGGGTGCCCGGGGTCTTGGTGCTGTCAGTTGCCATGGATGTTCACCGGAAAGGGATTGCGATTGGCGGGAGGCTTCAGCCCTGCTGCTTCTGCGCGAGGGCCGCGGCTTCCGACTGCACCAGCGCCTTGATGCCAGCGGCGGTGGACTCCGTGGGGCTCACCGACATGCGGTTGAGCAGCGCCGCGACGGCCAGGTTCTGCGCGTCGTTGCTGAGGCCCGGCTTGGAGAGGATCTCCTTCAGGTCCGCCGGCAGGTCCTTCTCACCGTTGAGGTAGCCACCGAGCGTCTTCTTCAGGGCCTCGCCGTGGTCCAGCGCGCCGTCCACCGAGCTGCCGAAGGACACGGCCTTGATGAAGTTCTCGAAGAACTTCCCGTCGCCACCGACGATCTGGAACTTCGCGTTGCTGAACGCCTGGCCGAGCACGCTGGCCTGGGCCTGCGCGATGTCCTTGCGCACGTTGATGGCGGCCAGCTCCACGTCGCGCTCCTTGTTGAGGCGCAGGCGGTACTCCTCGTGCTCGCGGCCCACGCCGTCCAGGGCCTTCATCGCGGTGGCCTTCTCCGACAGGCCCCGGGCCTCGGCCATCAGCTTCTCCTGGATGGCGGCGGCCTCGGCGAGCAGCTTCTCGCGCGTGGCGAACGCCTCGGCCTCGCCGCGCTTGTGGATGGCGCCCGCTTCCGCCTCCTGCACGCGGGCGTTCGCCAGGCCCTTCTGCTCCGCGCCAGCGGCCTCGGCGAGCAGCTTCTCGCGCACCGCGGACGCCTGCGCCTGGCCCTGCTTCTCGATGACGGAGGCCTCGGCCTCCTTCACGCGCACCTGCGCCATGCCCAGCTTCTCCGTGGCGACCGCGTCCGCCTCACGCACGCGCACGCTGGCCAGGCCCGCCGCGGCGGACTCGGCCTGGATGCCCTCGGCCATCCGCATCTTCGCCTTGGCCTGCTTGTCCGCGGCCTCCAGGTCGGCCTCGGCCAGGGTCAGCTTCTCCTTGGCGAGGAACACGGAGATCTTCGCGCTCGCCTCCGCGGCGGTGACGTCCTTCACGGACGCCTCTTCGGCGTGCGCCTGGGCGGTGATGATGATGGCGTCCTTGGTGCGCCTGGCATCCGACGTCACGCGCAGGTCCTTGATGTTCTCCTCTTCCTGGGCGACGGTCTTCTCCACCGCGATGCGGGCGCGGACGACGTCGGCGATGGCCTTCTTCTCCGTCTCCAGCGCCTTCTCCTTCGCGATGCGCTGCAGCTCCGTCTCACGCTCGCGGTTGATGGCCTCCAGGGCGCGGTCCTTCTCCACGCGCTCGGTCTCCACGCCCACCACGCGCTCGCGGTTCTTCTGGGCCACCTGCACCTGGCGCTGCTTGTTCTCCTCGTTGATGGCGATCTCTTCTTCCGCCTTGATGCGCGCCAGCTGCGCCTTGGCGAACTCCTCGCTCTTCACGCGGTCGGCCTCGGCCGTCTCACGCGCCTGGATGATGTCGATCTCGCGGCGCTGCTTGGCGGCCGCCTCCTCGCGCTGACGCTCGAGGGCGAAGATGGCCTCGTCGGCTTCCACGTTGCGCTTGGTCACGGCCATGCGCTCGGACTGGCGCAGCTCGTTGGTGAAGACGTTCTGCTCGGTGGTGAGCTGGGTGATCTTCCGGATGCCCTGGGCGTCCAGGATGTTGTCCTTGTCGAGCATCTCCACCGGGGTCTGCTCGAGGAAGTCGATGGCGCAGTCCTCCAGCATGTAGCCGTTCAAGTCGCGGCCGATGGTCTCGACGACCTTGTCCTTGATCTCGTCGCGCTTGGTGTAGAGCTGCTCGAAGTTGAAGGACTTGCCCACCGTCTTGAGGGCCTCGGAGAACTTGGCCTCGAAGAGGTTCTCCAGCGTCTCCTGGTCGGAGGCGCGAGCGCAGCCGATGGACTGGGCCACCTTGAGCACGTCCTCACGCGTCTTGTTCACGCGCACGAAGAAGGTGACCTTGATGTCCGCGCGGATGTTGTCCTGGCAGATGAGGCCTTCCTTGCCGCGGCGGTCGATTTCAACCGTCTTCAGCGAGATGTCCATCACCTCCGCGCGGTGCACGATGGGCAGCACCACGGAGCCGGTGAAGGTGACCGTGGGCTCGGTCTTCAACGTGTTGACGATGAGCACCTTGCCCTGATCCACCTGGCGGTAGAACTTGGCCACGCTGGCGAAGATGCCGAAGCAGATGACGATTGCGACGCCGCTGATTGCCGCGATGCTGATGAGGTCCATGGCCTATCCTGAGAAGTCCGTTGGGCGGGCCTTGTTCCAAGCACTCGGGGTCCCCCGCGAAAGCCACCCGGTACCGATTGTCGCGCCCGTCCGGAGGAGCCCGGAGGACGCCAATATTCATCGCTGGGCGCGGGCTCGCGCGATGGCCGCTGCCTTCAGCGGATCCCGCAGCTGCTCCATTTCCTGGGGGAGGAGCCAGTCCACCGGCTCCACCTCGTACACGCCCCGCTCCGCGTCGTAGCCGAGGATCAACGCCGGCTGGCCGCGCTTGAGCTCGTTGGGCTTGTCACAGAAGACGTTGAGGATGAGGCCCGCGGCCCCGTCGTCAAAGGTCGCGTGGCCATCCTTCGCGGTCACGCTGCCGCTGGAGATGGTGCACACGCGGCCCATCAGCGCATCGCGGCCCGGAGCGCGCCTGGCGATGAAGATGGGGCGCAGCGGCCGCACCGCGATCCCGCTCGCCACCGTGGCCACCACCGTGCAGACGAGGCCCAGGCCCGTGCTCACGAGCCACGAGGGCAGCATGGAGAGCGCCGAGTGCGTGGCCTGGACGCCGAGCAGCGACAACGACCAGGAGAGGAACACCACCAGGCTCACCGACACGGTGACGGGGATGCCCCCGAAGCCCAGCGCCGCGAGCAGGCCCGTGGCGGCCTCCGCGTCGTGCAGGTGCGAGTGCCCCGCGTGGCCGACGTCATGGCCCCCGAGGGCCTTCGCGCCCCCTTCGAGGATCCCCGAGGTGGCCTTGGCGCCGCCCTCGAACGCGCCGCTCACCGCCTTGGCGCCGCCCTCCAGGGCCGAGTCGCCATCCAGCATGTCGATGCCGGCCGCGCCGATGATCACGCACAGCCAGTACGCCAGCACCACTCCGAGGAGGATGGTGAAGATCGCGGTCGGGAACGCCAGGAGGGCGTCGAGGAAGGTTGTCATGCCCCGGGAATAAATTGAGAGGTGGGAGTCGCAACGAACTCTAAACGACTGCATCCCCATCCGAAAATGCCGCCCGGGGCTTTTCTGCCCGCCTGCTCTCCCTCCCGCCGGGGGGCAACCGGATTGCCGCCCCGGCGTAGGCTGCGCACTACAGGGAGGCGATGCCCTCCCACGCCACCGTCTCAGAATCCGAGCGCGTCCCACGAACGAGCCGCCAGGGAATGACCCAGCTGGAGCGGCTGCGGCAGGACGGCCACCGTCGGCTGGGGTCCATGAAGCGAGGCTTCCGCTACGTGGACGCGCGGGGCCGGGCTGTCTCACACGCGGAGCGTGAGCGCATTGACACACTGAGGCTGCCGCCCGCCTGGACGGACGTGGCCATCTCGCCCAAGGCCTCCGCGCGGCTTCAAGCGGTGGGCAGGGACGGAGCGGGCCGCTGGCAGTACCGCTACAGCGAGGCGCACACGCAGAAGCAGCGGGATGCGAAGTACCAGCGCATCGTCGGCTTCGCGCAGGCGCTGCCGAAGATGCGGCGGCAGGTGAGCAAGGATTTGCGCAAGCGGGGCCTGGGCCGGGATCGGGTGCTCGCGGGGATGCTGCGCATCCTGGGCACCTGCTTCATCCGTCCGGGCAGCGAACGCTACGCGGAGGAGCACGGCAGCTTCGGCCTGGCCACGCTGCGAGCGCGGCACGTGAAGGTGCATGGCGACACGGTGGTGTTCGACTACCCGGGCAAGTCCGGAGTGCGGCAGCACCGCGAGTTGAAGGACCGGCGCGTGGCGACGCTCGTGCGGCAGTTGTTGAAGGTGCCCGGGCGAGACGTCTTCAAGTTCGTGCTCGACGACGGCGCCGTGGTGGACGTGAGGCGCCGGCACATCAACGAATACATCCAGCAGGTGATGGGCCCGGGCTACAGCGCGAAGGACTTCCGCACCTGGGCGGGCACGCTCATCTGCGCCTGCGCGCTGGCGAGGGCTCGCGATCACGTGAAGGAGGAAGGCGACAGCGGTCCGGTGAAGAAGACCGTGCTCAAGAAGAGCATGGTGGCCGCGGTGCGCGAGGCCTCCGAGCAGCTGGGCAACACGCCCGCGGTGGCGAAGGCGTCGTACATCTACCCGTCCGTGCTCATCCTGTTCGAGCGGGGCCAGGTGGTGGACCGCTACTTCCGGTCCGTGGACGAGCTGGCGGCGAACTCGGGCGAAGGCATGCACTGCTCGGAGAAGGCGCTGTTGCACATGCTGGGCAAGACGAAGCTCAGCGCGAAGCAGGCCTCCCTGTAGCTCCGGACTCGGCCGGGAAGGAGGCGGGCGGTGGCGGTTCCCCTCTCGCGCGCACCGGGAAGGCGCTAGCGTCCGGTCCGTGCCCGAGTACGTCACCCACCGCGACGCCCTGCCCCGCGCCGAGCTGGAGTCCCTGGGGGATGCCCTGCTCGGCTCCCGCTTCGTCGCGCGCAGTCCGTTGATGGGCACGTTCCGCGCGAGCCGCGGCTTCGCGTTCATCTTCACGCGCGAAGGACGCGCGACGCTGGAGGCCCGCTTCCCGTTCCTGTCCGTCTACCTGCGCCGCATCCTCGACGACGACAGCGCGCGCGGGCTCCTGCCGTGGACGCAGCGCTGGTTCGGCGGCCACGACACGCGTCCGCGCCCCAATGCGTTCTATCTGAACCTGCTGCTGCTGGACTCGGGCACGCCGGTGGGACGGCACATCGACGCGACGTTGCAGGAACCGAGCGGCGTCCCGGACGCGACACCCGAACACGTGAGCGTCCTGTACCTGCGGGTTCCAAAAGGCGCGCAGGGAGGCGCGCTGCGGCTGCTGCGAGACAACCAGCTCCAGGGCGAGGTGCGGCCCCGGCCGGGTCTGCTGGTCCACTTCCGGGGCAACCTCCAGCACGAGGTCCAGCCCTTCACCGGAGGCCCGGAAGGCACCCTGCGCGCGAGCCTCGTCTGCGAGCAATACGCCTTCGCGGACGACGTGCTGCCCCGGCTCCCGGTGTTCCGCATCCAGTCCAAGGCGGGCTTCTCCGCCTACCTGGAGGCCCAGCGCGAGCGCGACGGCGCGGCCCCTTCCGTGGGAACGCTGGAGGAGTGAGCGCCCGCTGAAGCCCCGCTCCTGGAGCATGCAGCCGCCCGGGCAGACCACCGCTTGCGCCCACGGGGCAGCATCCCAAGCCTTGAGGTTCACCTTTCGCAGGAGTGGACGACCATGGCGGGCAAGAAGCTGGAGGGCTACGGCGAGACCAGTGAGCGGCGCCAGCGGCACCTGGAGAACGACGAGTTCTCCGAACGGGCGCCCCAGACACCCGAGGAGCTGGAGAAGGCGCGCACCGAGCCGGAGGATGGGCATCAGGTGGTGACCCTCCATCCGCTGGATTCAGAGCGTCCGGACGACGAGGACTGAGCACACGCCGGGCTGATAGGGTCCGCGCCCGCGATGAGCCAGAGTCTGACCTTGCTTGCGGGCCCCGACGCCCTGCGCATCCTCCGGGAGCGCGGACTGCGCGCGGAGGACGTGGACATCCTTCCGGGCGCTTCCGGTGGACCGAAGTGGCTGGGGCTGGAGGGAATCGACCGTGTCCTGTTCGGCGAACTCCTCCAGCAGCCGCGCACCCGGCCGTTGCATCTCATCGGCAGTTCCATCGGGAGCTGGCGGCTGGCGTGCCTGGCGCAGAAGGACCCGGTGGCCGCACTGAGGCGCTTCGCGGACGCGTACCTGGAGCAGCGCTACCCGCCCAAGCCCCCGCCCTCGCTGGTCAGCGAGAGGAGCGCGACGATCCTGGATTGCCTCCTGGGCCCGGACGGCATGGAGGAGATCCTCGCGCACCCGTGGGCGCGCCTGCATGTCGTGACGACCCGGTGCAAGGGACTGCTGGCGATGGAGCAATCCAGCATGCAGCTCGCGGGCTTCGTGCTGGGCGCGCTGGCGAACGCGGTGAGCCGCCGGACGCTCGGGCTTCACATGGAGCGCGTGGTGTTCCACACCGCCGGGGACTCCAGCCCCTTCGCCGGGCTCAAGGACCTGCCGTCGGTCCATCGTCCCCTCACCCGCGACAACCTGCGCCCGGCGCTCATCGCGTCGGGCTCCATTCCGATGGTGCTCGCGGGCGTCCACGACATCCCCGGCGCGCCGCCCGGCACGTACCGGGACGGCGGCGTCGTCGACTACCACCTGGACGTCGACTACGGCACGGGCGACGGGTTGGTGCTCTATCCGCACTTCTATCCGTACGTGGTGCCCGGCTGGTTCGACAAGTCGCTCAAGTGGCGGCGCGCGGGTCCGCTCAACTTCCGCCGCGCGTTGATCATCACGCCGTCGCCCGCGCATCTGGCGCGGCTGCCCGGTGGACGCATCCCGGACCGTTCGGACTTCACGGAGATGAAGGCAGACGACCGGATCCGCGCGTGGAGACAGGTGCTGACCGAAGGCGACCGCGTGGCCGACGAGCTGCGTGAGCTACTGGCCTCGGGTCGCATCGCGGATCACGTCCAGCCGCTGTAGCGCGCGGATCCATTCAGGAAGCGAGCCACGTGCGAAGCGTGGCGTAGACCTCCGGGTGGTCGAGCAGGTCCAGGTGGTTCGCGCCCGGGATGATCCGCTGGTTCGCTTCCGGGAATCGCAGTGTCAGCTCGGGCAGGGCATGCCGCCCGAGCGCGCTGTCCACCGGGACCAGCCCGTCACCGGGCAGCCGCTCCGCCAACGCCTTCGCGGTGGTCGCCGCGATCGCGTAGCAGGCCACGCCCTCCGGCAGCGTGACGCCGCGACGGGCATCCCCACCCCACCCGAAGCGCTCCCGCCCTTCCCAGTGCTCATCGAGCACGTTGCCGAAGCGCAGGTCGGTGACGCCAGCACCACGGATCCGTCCCAGGCGAGCGAACGGCGCGCTGTACGGACTGATCTCCAGCAGCACGTCCACCCAGCTCCCACCGCGCTCCAGCGGTGAGCCGTGATGGGGAGACCCAAGGCAGACGAGCCCGCGCAACAAGGGACGCCAGGCCTGGCCCTCGGCCTCCGCCGCGAGGCACGCGCTCCGCGCCACCAGTCCGCCCATGCTGTGGCCCATGAGCGTCAGCGATTCGAGAGGCACCGGCCAGCAGGCCACGAGCTGTTCCAGCAGCGCGGAGAGCGCACGCCCGTTCTGGGAGATGTGCAGGCCGCTGTTGTAGTGGAGGTAGACCGGCGTGTAGCCGAGGTCGCGCGCCAGCGCCGCGCCATGGTCATGCCCCCGCCGGCTCCACTGAAGGTCGTTCATCGAGGAGCCATGGACCAGCACGAGCAGCCGGCTGCCTGCCTCTGGGAGGGCGTCGCGCAAGGCCTCGGGCTCCAGGCACAACGGATGCCCGTGGACCCGGAACGCCATCGGAATCGCGAGCGGGTTGCCCTGCGCCTCCAGCGCATCCCCCAGCACACCGTTCAGCGCGGAGAGCACCGCCTCCCGCTGAAGCCCCGGAGCACTGTCACCCAGCCACGGCGAGAGCCGCGCGAGCACGGCGTCGAGCCCCGCCCCCACGTGCCGCGTGGCCTCCTGGAGTGTCGAGTAGATCCACCCCGTCACGGCCCGCGCCGGGCGCTCCAACGGCCTGCCCAGGACGGACGGCCCGCTGGCGATGGTGCAGTGCACCTCCTCGACGAGCCCCATCACGCCCCGGGTGGCCTGCACCGCGAGGCGGCTGGCACCCCGCAGGGCCTCCGCGTTCTTCCTGACGGCTGGCGACTGGCTGTTCATGGCTCACGCCTCCACGATCAAACCTACCGAACCGTAACCTACCCGACCGTAGGTCCAGGGTCAAACCGGGGACCGCTTCAAGCGAGCAAGCTCCTCGCGAAGGGAGCGGTTCTCCGTGCGGAGCGTCTGGAGCTCGGTCGACACCGGACGCAGCATTTCGTCCAGCTCCGCCTCGGTGAACCGGGGCGTGATGTGCTGGGGACAATTCCAGTCGAAGCCCTCCACCCGGAGCACGAAGCCGCGTTCCGCCTTCGCGCTTTGCCCGGGGACCTCCAGTCGCTCCATCATCGCAGGGTCCGTTTCGCGGGTGATGACGGACGCGTGCGCCAGGACCTTCAGGCGCGCACGGTTCGGGTAGTCCACGAAGATGAGCGCGACCCGGTCGTTCTCGCTGACGTTGCCCGCGGAGATGTACTGCTTGTTCCCCCGGTAGTCCGCGAAGCCCAGCGTGTGCGGGTCCAGCACCCGGATGAAGCCCGGCGGACCGCCCCGGTGCTGGATGTAGGGCCAACCGTTCGCGCCCATGCTGGCCATGTAGAAGCTGTCACGTTGGGCAAGGAACTCCGCCTCGTCGGGCGTGAGCACATCCGGTGCGTCCCCTGCCCTCTCGATACGTGCGTAGGCCGCACGGCTCCCGTTCTGCTCCTGGAACGCCCTCACCGCGGGCGTGAAGGCGAGTCTTGCGAAACGGCCCATGGCTTTTCTCCCTCGATGCACCACGTATATCCATGGGACGTGGTGAAATAATCAGCCCAACCCGCAAGACTTCATTGCCAACCCCGCAAGAATCATGGACCAGCTCTTCACGCTCCGGACGTTCGTCGCCGTCGCCAGGCAGGGTAGCTTCACGGGCGCATCCCGCCACCTCCGCATCTCTCCGTCGGTGGCGACCCGCGCTGTCGCCCAGCTCGAGGAGCGGCTCGGGCTCGCGCTCCTCACGCGCACGACGCGCTCCGTGCGCCTCACCGAACGTGGGCAGATCTATCTGGAGAGCTGCCACCGGCTGCTGGAGGACCTGGATGAGGCCGACCGGCGCGTCCGGGGTGAGAACGCCGAGCCGCGAGGCGAGCTCCACCTCTCCGCCCCCATCGTCTTCGGACGGCTTCACGTCCTACCGGTGGTCCAGAAGCTGCTCGCGGCGCATCCGGCCCTGTCCGTCCGCATGCACCTGTCGGACAGGAACCAGCACCTCGTGGACGAAGGCATCGACGCGGCCGTCCGCCTGGGGGAGCTCAAGGACAGCAGCCTCATTGCCCTCAAGGTCGGCACCGTCCGCCGCGTGCTGGTGGCCAGCCCCCACTACGTGAAGCAGCACGGGGTACCCCGCTCGCCCGCGGAGCTGAACCGCCATGAGCTCATCGCCTTCGAGGGCCTCGACGCGACGAACGAGTGGCGGTTCGGCGAAAGGGAGAAGCCGGTGCGCATCCAGCCCCGCCTCATCCTCAACAGCGCGGACGCGCTCATCGCGGCGGCGGAGCAAGGGGTTGGTATCGCGCGCACGCTCTCGTACCAGGTGGCGGACGCCGTGCTCGCGGGGCGGCTGGTGCTGCTCCTCGGAGCGTTCGCGCCACCACCGGTCCCGGTGAGCGTCATCTACCCCGGCCGCCGGAGCACCTCCGCGAACGTGGGCGCCTTCGTCCGCACGGCGCGCAGCCACTTCGAGGAGCACCCGCTGCTGCCCGTCGAAGCGTGGCGGACTTCCAAGCCCGCGAGCGGCAAAGTCAGACGCTGAAAAAGCGAAAGGGCCCCGGCGTTTCCACCGGGGCCCTCTCAGAGTTGCGGGGGCAGGATTTGAACCTGCGACCTTCGGGTTATGAGCCCGACGAGCTACCAGGCTGCTCCACCCCGCGTCACCGTGACGCGGCACTGCTGTTATCACCTTGAACACCCGGGGTCGAAACTTTCATTTCGACCCCGGGCTTTTTCAAGTTGCGGGGGCAGGATTTGAACCTGCGACCTTCGGGTTATGAGCCCGACGAGCTACCAGGCTGCTCCACCCCGCGGCGAGAACGAGAGGGTAAGTACCGAAGCCTCTCGCTACCGTCAACACCTATCTCGGCGCCCCATCGCATTGTTTCGCGCGAGCGCCGAGATGGCGTGACGTCACTACTTGCCCAGCTTGCTGAGCAGATCCGCGAAGGTGCCGAAGCCCTTCTTGCCAGCGCCCTGCGGCTGCTGCGTCTTCTGCCAGGCCTCCACCTCGGCGCGCTCCTCCGCGCGGATGGCGCCGGGGATGGACAGGCGGATCTTCCCGGAGGCGTCGATGTCGATGATCGCCACCTTCAGCTCCTGGCCGATGGAGAAGTGCTTGCGCATGTCCGTGCCGCGATCCGTGCCGGTCTCGCTGGCCGGGATGAGGCCCTTGCCGCCCGGGAACGCGAGGAACACACCGTACGGCTCCAGCCGATCCACCTTGCCGACGACGACCGCGCCCACCTTGGGACGGGCCGCCGCGGGCTCCTTGGGAGCCGACGCCTGGGCCTCCTTCGCGGGACGCTCCTCGGGAGGACGCTGGGCCTCCTCCTCGGAGATGCGGCGCAGGCCGATGCGCTTGTCATTCGGGTCGATCTTCTCGACGGAGACCCAGATGACCTCGCCTTCCTTCACCGCGTCGCGCGGGTGCGCGATGCGCCGGTCGCTCAGCGCGGAGATGTGCACCAGGCCGTCCACGCCCGGGCGCAGCTCCACGAACGCGCCGAAGGGCTGCAGCCGGACGACCTTGCCCTGCATGCGGTCGCCCTCCTTGATCTCCTCCAGCGCCTTCTTGAACGGATCCTCCTGACGCGAACGCAGCGACAGGGTGATGCGCTCCTTCTGCTTGGACTTGTCGGGGGAGTTGGGCTGGCCCTCCTCCATGCGGAGGATCTCCACCTCCACGTCGTCGCCCTGCTTCACCACGTCGCTGGGGTGCGCGACGCGCGTATAGGAGAGCTCGGAGACGGGGACCATGCCCTCCACGCCGCCCAGGTCCACGAACACGCCGAAGTCGCGCACGCCGGAGACCTTGCCCTTGACCGTCTTGCCCACGGCCAGGGTCTTGCGCGTCTCCGTCGCCAGCCGGCGCTGCTCGTCCTCCAGCAGCGAGCGGCGCGACAGCACCACGTTGCGGTCGCGCACTTCCGTCACGCGGAACTGGAGCTTCTCGCCGATGAACTGATCCGGCTTCTCCACGAAGCGGATGTCCAGCTGGCTGATGGGGCAGAAGGCGCGTGTCTCACCGATGGCGACTTCCACGCCGCCCTTGTTCACGCTGAGGACCAGGCCTTCCACCGGCATGCCGGAGGCGCGGGCCTCCGCGAGCATCGCGAAGGACGCGTTGCCCTTGGCCAGCGCGCGGCTGAGCTGGATGCCCCGGGCACCCATCTCCACGACGTGCGCCTCCAGACGGTCACCCACGCCGAAGCGCAGGATGCCCTCGTCGTCCTTGAGCTCGCGCAGCTCGATCATCGCCTCGGACTTCGCCGAGCCGTCCAGCGACACGAACGCGGTGTCCGCGCCCAGCTGGAAGATGGTGCCACCGACCTTCTCGCCAATGCGCACGCCACGGCGGCCAGGAGCGCCACCGTCCTTGACCTGCGCCTCGAACATGTCCGCGAAGGACTCGGTCTCAGCGACCTCTTCGTACAGCGGGCTGGACGGCGCGGGGGCCGGCGTCACCGGACGCGGGGCCGGAGCCGGCGTCGAGGCCGCGGAGGCCTGCGCGTCAGCGCCCGTCTGCTCCGCGGTCGCGGTCGCCTCGGCGGGCTTCTCACCCTCCAGCGCGCGCGTCTCGATGGAGCCCGAGGCCCGCTTCACGACCACCATGGGGCCGGACGGACGGCGCTCGCCGCCTCCACCGCCACCCCGGCGCTCGCCGCCACGGCCACCGCCGCGCTCACCGCCGCCGCGGGGCGCGTCGCCCTGGGGACGGGGCTGCGACTGGGCGTCGCGAGGACCGCGATCACCGCGGCCCGGCCCGCCCTTCTCATCGCGGCCACCACGGCCACCGCCGCGCTCGTTGCCCTGGCCCCCCGAAGGGATGCCCAGCATCACGTCGCCAAACGTGGCCTTCGGCTTCTTGGGACCGAAACCGCCAGGACCGCCCGAATTTCCGCCGCTCTTCTCGTCGCTCACTGCCGAGACCTTCCGTTGACGATTCCAGCCCGGGACTTCCTTGAAGTCGGGGCCTTTGGAAAAAGGCGGCGCACTCTACACGTGCGCCATGCCCGGAGGAAGCCGCATGCGGCCATCCCCTTCACAATCGGCCTCCTATCCCAACGGAAAGGGGCCTGTCCTGCATTCCGTTTGAGCCCCCAGACACTGCCTGGAGGGCAGCCGTCCCACCGGGCGCCGCACCGCGTCTACCGGGCGAGACCCAGCTTCCGACCCACCTTGCGGAAGACGGCGCCCGCCTCCGGGACGCCCAGCGCGGCGGACACCGCGAAGTAGACGACGCCGAAGGGCACAGCCGTCGCCATCAGGCCCAGCACCGGGTGCAGTCGGGGCGGCACCAGGAGGGTCCCGCCCCACTCCGCCCCCACCCCGGGCATGGGGCCCAGGAGGCTGGTGAGGCCCTGCTTGACGGCCAGGGCCACGAGCCCGCCCACCACCGCCGCGCCGTACAACCGGGGCAGCAGCCCCGAAGGCAGGCCCACGGGCCCTACGATGGAGCGCAGCTTGCGGCGCAGGAGCGTGGTCTCCACCCAGGCGACGATGCCGCTGGACAGGGTGAGGAACGCCGCACCCAGCTCCCGGGGCAGACCCAGCCGCTCCGGCAGCCACAGCGCCAGGAACCAGGCCTTCACGGTCCCCAGGGTCACGCGCACGATGGCGTAGCGCAGCGGCGTCTTCGGATCCTTCAGCGCGTAGAAGGCGGAGGCGTAGAGCCGGCCCACGGTGGACGCCACCAGGCCCACCGCCGCGCCCATCAGCAGGTACCAGAGGTAGCGCGAGTCCGAGGCGCCGAAGCGGCCCGTCTGAAGGAGCGCACCGCTCACCAGGTCCCCGAGGAAGAAGAGCGCGACGGCGGAGGGCACCACCCAGAAGGCGATGCGCCGCGAGCCCGCGTCGACGCGGCTTCGCAGCTTCGAGTGCGCCTGGGCATCTCCTTCCGCCGTGGCGCGCGCCATCTCCGGCAGCTCCGCGGCGGACACCGCCATGCCGAAGAGGCTCACCGGGATGAGGTAGATGGTCTGCGCGTAGAGGAGCGAGGACAGCGCGCGGTTGGAGATGAGCGACGCGAAGGCGGTGTCCACCCACGCGCTGAACTGCACCACGCCGCGCCCCAGCACCACCGGGCCGAAGTTCTTCAGCACCTGGCGCACGGAGGCGCTCGCCAGCGACACCACCGGGCGGAAGTGGCCCAGCAGGCGCATCACCGTGGGCACCTGCACCGCGAACTGGAGGAAGCTGCCCAGCACCACGCCGTAGGCCAGCCACTCCGTCACGGCTTCTTCCGCGGCGCGCCCCCCGGACGTGCCGTGCAGGCTGCCCACCGCCAGCAGTGTGGCGATGATGACGACGTTCCACACCACGGGCGCCAGATAGGACAGGAGGAAGCGCCGGTGGCTGTTGAGGATGCCCAGGCACCACGCGCTCAGCACCAGGAAGCCCGTGCCCGGGAAGAGGATGCGCACCAGCCGCACGGCCAGGTCGCGCTCGCCACCGTCGAACCCCGGCGCGATGAGATCCACGAACAGCGGCGTGGCCAGCATGCCCAGCGCCACCATCACAGCGGTGGCCATGGCCAGCAGGCCGAACACCGCGCCCGCGACCCGGTCCGCCTCGTCCGCGTCCTTCTTGCCCAGCAGCTGGGCGTAGACGGGGATGAAGGAGCCCGACAGCACACCTTCGCCGAAGAGGTTCTGGAGGAAGTTGGGGATGCGCAGCGCGGCCTTGAAGACGGCGGCGGCCTCCGCGTTGCCCAGGTAGTGCGCGAAGACCCGCTCGCGCACCAGGCCCATCAACCGCGACGCCAGGATGCCAATGGCCACCAACGTCGCGCCCCGGCCTCCCACGCTGCGTTCAGGGCTGGACGGAAGAGGGGCGGCCGGAGAGGCGGCCTGGGACTGCGGGACAGGTGCGGGGGCGGTCACGAAGAGGCGAACTCTACGTCCGGCGTTCTTCGGCATGCAGCAGGAAACCCTTCGACCGCTGTTTCACTTGACGCTCACCTCACAGGTTGCGAGGGTCCGCCCCCAATGGCCGGAAAGTCCGACACCGAGCGGTCCGACGTCGCGCGCATCCGCGCCGTCCTGGCACGCGAACTCGAGACCATCAACGAGTACGAGGCGTTCGCCGAGGACTCCTCCCTCCCAGAGGTCAAGGCCTTCTTCCTCCACCTGGCGGCGGAGGAGAAGGAGCACGTGTCCGAGGCGACCCACATGCTCCGCATGCTCGACAAGGGTCAGGACGCGCACTTCGCCAAGCCCTTCGTCCCCGGCCACTTCCAGGCCGCCGTGGGGGGCGTCCCCTCGGAGCCCGCCGTGCCCGCCGCCGCGCCCGTGCATGCGGCGCCACCCGCCCCGCCCGCGGTGGGCCGCCTGGCGAACGAGCCCCTGACGTCCCTGCCGCCCCAGCGCCTCATCTACGGCGTCCCCGCGCCGCCGCCTTCGGCCAACGGCCATCCGCTCACCATCGGCAGCCTGCGCCGCGGCGGTGGAAGCGGTGGCTCCAGTGGCGGTCGCTAGAACCCTTTTGTTTCCTGCCTTCTCCTCTCCCCTCCTCTGCCGCCGCTCGTGACGGAGACACCGATGCCTGACTTCCTTGGACATGCCGAGAACCCGCTGCGCGAAGAGGAGTGGGCGCGCCTCAACGAGACGGTGATCCAGGTGGCTCGCCGTTCGCTGGTGGGCCGCCGCATCCTGGACATCTACGGGCCGCTGGGCGCGGGCGTGCAGACCGTGGCCTACGACGAGTTCCAGGGCGTGTCCCCGGGCGCGGTGGACATCGTCGGGGAGCAGGAGACCGCGATGGTCTTCACCGACGTCCGCAAGTTCAAGACCATCCCCATCATCTACAAGGACTTCCTGCTGCACTGGCGGGACATCGAGGCGGCGCGCACGCACAACATGCCGCTGGATGTGTCCGCCGCCGCTGGCGCCGCCGCGCTGTGCGCGCAGCAGGAAGACGAGCTCATCTTCTACGGCGACCAGCGCCTGGGCTACGAGGGCCTGATGACGGCCAACGGCCGCCTCACCGCCACGCTGGGGGACTGGACGGCGCCGGGCGGCGGGTTCCAGACCATCGTGGAGGCCACGCGCAAGCTCAACGAGGCAGGCCACTTCGGGCCCTACGCCGTGGTGCTGTCGCCGCGCCTGTACTCGCAGCTGCACCGCATCTACGAGAAGACGGGCGTGCTGGAGATTGAAACCATCCGCCAGCTCGCGTCAGACGGCGTCTACCAGTCCAACCGCCTGCGCGGTGAGTCCGGCGTGGTGGTGTCCACGGGCCGGGAGAACATGGACCTGGCGGTGGCCATGGACATGGTCGCGGCCTACCTGGGCGCCAGCAAGATGAACCACCCGTTCCGCGTGCTGGAGTCGCTGCTCCTGCGCATCAAGCACCCGGACGCCATCTGCACGCTGGAAGGCGCCATCCCGGCCGCTCCCCCAGCGCGCCGTTAAGTCGCGGTCCCCGCGCGGAGACTCATGGCCAAGGTCCTGGTCATCGATGACGAGACGAACCTGCGCAAGGTGCTGGCCGCCCTGCTGCGCCGCGACGGGTTCGACGTCACCGTGGCGGAGAACGGCGAGCAGGGCCTGGCCGAGTTCCACAAGAACGGCGCGGACATCGTCGTCACCGACCTGGTGATGCCCAAGCTGGGCGGCATGGAGGTCCTCGCCGCCGTTCGCACCGCCAACCCGGACGTGCCGGTGATCATCATCACCGCGCACGGAACCGTGGACTCCGCGGTGGAGGCCATCAAGGCGGGCGCGTTCGACTACATCACCAAGCCCTTTGATCAGGCGGAGCTGTCCTCCGTCGTGTCCAAGGCCGCCAAGACGAACGAGAGCGCCAAGCGCTCCGTGCGCGCGGACCACAAGGCCCGGTCCGCCATCATCGGCGAGTCGCCGCAGATCCAAGACGTCTACAAGGTCATCGACAAGGTCGCGGACACGCCCTCCACGGTGCTGATCACCGGAGAGAGCGGCACGGGCAAGGAGCTCATCGCCACCGCGCTGCACGGTGCGTCCAGCCGCCGCGACAAGCCGTTCATCAAGATCAACTGCGCCGCCATCCCCGCCACGCTGCTGGAGAGCGAGCTGTTCGGCTACGAGAAGGGCGCCTTCACCGGCGCCGTCACGTCCAAGCCCGGCCGCTTCGAGCTGGCCGACGAGGGCACCCTCTTCCTGGACGAGATTGGCGAAATTCCCGTCGAGATGCAGGTGAAGCTGCTGCGCGCGCTCCAGGAGGGCGAGTTCGAGCGCGTGGGCGGCATCAAGACGACGCGCGTGAACGTGCGCCTGGTGGCCGCCACCAACCGCGACCTCCAGGCGGAGATCGAAGCGGGCCGCTTCCGCAAGGACCTGTACTACCGGCTGGCCGTGGTGCCCATCGGCCTGCCCGCGCTGCGCGAGCGCCGGGGCGACATCCCGATGCTCGCCGCGCACTTCGTGGACAAGTACAACCGGCGCCTCCACAAGAAGATCGAAGGCATCGCTGACGACGCGCTCGCGCTGCTCCAGGCGTATGCGTGGCCGGGCAACATCCGCGAGCTGGAGAACCTCATCGAGCGCGTGCTGCTCTTCGCGGACGGTCCCCACATCACCGCGAAGGACCTGCCGGAGCCGGTGCGCGGGGGAGCGGGCGTGCAGGCAGGGGCACAGGTCGCCGCCTCGCTGGGCACGCTGGACGTCCCCGTGGGCGAAGTGGGCCTCAAGGACATCGTGCGCATGAAGGCCGCGGAGCTGGAGCGGGACCTCATCGTCAAGAAGCTGGACGAGACGGGCGGCAACGTCACGCGCGCCGCGCGCCTCCTGCAGATCAGCCGCAAGTCGCTCCAGACGAAGATGAAGGAGTTCGGCCTGCGCGACACCACCCCGGACGGTCAGGAAGACGGCCCGGACGAGTAGCCAGGGGGGCCGAAATATCGCCTTCTCGCCAGCGGTTTCGGCCCCCGCGTACCTTCTTACCCTCAGGGAGCCTGAATGCGGCCGAATCTTCCCACCCTCGGTGGACCACCGAAGCGCAATCCCTTCGGACCGGTGGTTGCCGTCTCCGTCATCCTCGGCGCGGCCGCGGGTGGCGTGTGGTGGTGGAAACAGCGCATGGCGGATGTCCCCATGGACGTCGCCTCGCAGACCGCGTCCGCGCTGGACGCCGGCACCGTGGCCGCGGCCCCCGTGGCCCCGCCCGCGCCCACCGACCCCGTGAAGGCCGCGGGCCTGGAGCGCGTGTCCATCCGCATCGAGGGCCCGCTGGAGACGGCGCTCGTCCAGGCCTCCGACTCCACCGTGGGCCCCGCCCTGGCGCAGGTGGTGACCCGCACGCTGGTCTGGTGGGTGCGAGTCCCCGGCGAAATCCTCCGGGGGGACACGCTGGACGTGCTCTTCCAGCGCCGCCCCAACGAGGAGCCGCTGGTGTACGCGGTGCGCTTCGTGAGCGGCAAGACGGGCCAGACGCACCGCGCCTACCGCTTCACGCCCGCGGGTGAGCCGAACTCCCGCTACTACCTGCCGGGCGGCGACGAGCTGGAGCTGCGGATGGAGAAGTCGCCCATCGACAGCTACGAGCAGATCACCTCACTCCTGCGCGACGGCCGTGGCCACAAGGGCGTGGACTTCCGCGCGCCGGTGGGCACGACGGTCCGGGCCCCGTTCGCGGGCGTCATCAAGCGCAAGAACTGGAACTTCGGCAGCAACGGCAACTGCATCGAGCTGGTGGAATCCGGGGGCAAGGGCCGCCGCGCCCTCTTCCTGCACCTGGCGGAGCTGCCCCGCACGGTCCAGGCCGGGATGCGCGTGTCCGCGGGCCAGGTGCTGGCGCAGAGCGGCAACACGGGCCACTCCTTCGCCCCCCACCTGCACTACCAACTCATGCTGGGCGAAAACCGCGTCCTGGACCCCTTCGACCAGCACAAGACCTTCCGCGCGTCCCTGGCGGCCGCACAGAAGGGCGCCTTCGACACCGAGGTCCAGCGGCTGGATGGACTGCTGGGAACGTCGGTCGCGGGGAAGTAAAGCCCCACCCATTTCTTGACACTCCTCCGACGGCACGGCTAGCTGGCAGGCCTGGGCCGTGGTCGTCGGAGGTAGTGGATGCACAGGTTTCGTGCCGTCATCGCCGCGCTGACGCTGGGCGTGCCTTTCGCCGCCAGCGCGGCGGAGATCACCCGGATTGCTTCCTCGTTCGAGGATGATGATCCGTTCGACCTCTTCCTCGACGTGGGCTTCGAGCGCACGCAGACGCGCGCGAAGATCGTCCGCGAGCAGCTTCGCGACGGCGACGCCACCAACGTCCCCGAGGTCAACGAGCTCTGGTACAAGGGCGTGGACGCGCGGCTGAATCTCGCCGTCGCCTTCGGTCTGTGGAAGGACCTGGAGTTCAGCTTCAAGCTGCCCATCGTCTTCCAGCAGAACGAGACGTGGAACTTCGTCTCGGGAACGACCCAGGGCAACTCCACCATCACGAACAGCTGCTTCAACGCGGACGGCTCGCCCTACTCCGACGAGGGCTGCGTGGGTCGGCTGTTCCAGGTGCCCCAGGAGAGCTACCGCGGCGGCCTGGGCAACGTGCACTTCGGGCTGGCGTACGCCTTCTTCAACCAGGAGAAGGACAACACCAAGCCCACGTGGATTGTCGGCATCGACTACGAGGCGCCCACCGCCAAGCAGCGCGACCCGAGCGTAGCCAACACCGATCCGGACGGCGATCGCGGCAACGTGGGCGACCGCGTCCACAAGTACCAGCTCTACACGACCTTCTCGCGGAAGATGGGCGTGGCCGAGCCGTACTTCAAGGCGTCCCACACCATCCCGGTGCGAGGCCCCGGCGCATACTCCAACTGCGACCAGTCCGGCGCCAACCCGCCCAACCTGGGTGCCCCGGGCAACTGCTACCAGGACATCTGGACCCGCCAGGAGACGGGCATCAAGGCCCCGTCGCAGACGGCGCTCGCCTTCGGCATGGAGCTGGTGCCCTTCGAGAACGCGGCGAAGTCCCAGAAGTTCACCCTGGACCTGAAGCTCCTGGGCAACTACGTGGGCCGCGGCCGGTACTACAACGAGCTGAGCTCCGCGCTGCGCAAGCTGCTCACGTCCGACGACTACTTCCAGGTGGGTGGCCAGGTGGGCGTCACCGCCCGCGCCGCGGAGGCCTTCACCATCCGGGCCTCCGGCAACTTCCTCTACAACACGGAGCACCTGCTCACGACCGAGGCCATTGGCCAGGACCTGAACGGCGACGGGACCGTGGACACCGCCTTGGGCTCGCCGGAGCTGAACCCCACGTTCGACTGGCGCTACGACCTGGTGTCCCGCCGCTTCCGGGCCATCCAGAGCACCACGTTCCGCTTCGACCTGGGCGCGACCTTCAGCTTCTGAAGTCCCGCCTGGAGCAGCGGTGGGCCACCCCTACCGCTGCTTCAGCCCCAGGCCCAGCCGGTACACCTCCTGGCCGGGCCACCCCGCGCGGCGGGCCAGCTCCGTGCTCAGCGGCTTGAGCTTCTCGCCGCGAGCCAGTCCCGCCTCCAGCGCCCGGCGCAGCTCGTCCTCGCTCCAGCGCTGCTCGCCGGTGCGGCCCTCCACCAGCACCACCACCTCGCCCCGGGTCTCCTCGCCCGCGTAGCGCGCCACCAGCGCGGACAGCGGCCCCCGGACGAACTCCTCGTGCAGCTTGGTCAGCTCCCGCGCCACACACGCGCGGCGGTCGCCCCAGGCCTCCTGCAGGTCCACCAGCGTCTCCGCCAGACGGCGCGGGGACTCGTAGAGGACGCAGGTGGCGGAAAGGGGGGCCACCTCGTCCAGCATTTCCCGGCGCTCCGGCCCTTTGCGCGGCAGGAAGCCCAGGAAGTGGAAGCGCCCGGTGGGCAGGCCCGAAGCGCTCAGGGCGGCCACCAGCGCCGTGGGACCGGGCACCGGCTCCACCTTCAGGCCTCGCTCCAGCGCCTCCGCCACCAGCTTCTCACCCGGGTCGCTGATGCCGGGGCTGCCCGCGTCGGTGACGAGCGCGCAGTCCTCCCCTGCCTCGATGCGGTCCAGGATGCGGCCGGCGCGCTGCCCCTCCGCGAAGGCGGGCAGGCTCACCAGGTCCTTCCCGGTGATGCCGAAGTGATCCAACAGGATGCGCGAGTGCCGGGTGTCCTCGCACGCGAGGAGGCCGACGGTGCGCAGCGTCTCCAGGGCCCGGGCGGTGACGTCCCCCAGGTTCCCGATGGGCGTGGCCACGAGGTAGAGCGTTCCAGCCAAGGGACGGATTCCTTTACATGCCAGCGTCGAAGGCGGCGGGCAGGTGTTCCACCCGGGCGTGCTCGCCCTGGCCCACGACGGAGATGACGTCGAAGCGCACCATGCGCCCGTCGATGCCGTTCTGGAAGAGGTAGTGCAACGCGGCCTTCACCACCCGGCGCTGCTTGGCGAAGGACACGGTGTGCGACGGGTCTCCCCACGCAGCGGAGGAGCGCATGCGCACCTCCACGAAGCACACGAGTTCCCCTTGCTCCGCCACGATGTCCAGCTCGCCGTAGCGGCACGTCCAGTTGCGCGCCACCACCCGGAAGCCCTGCGACTCCAGCAGGCGCACGCCCTCCGCCTCCGCCACGTCCCCCACGTCCCGCCGCGTCCCCATTTCCGTCCCCGCCGCCCCTCGTGATTCCGGCGGCGGCTAGACGTTAACGGTGCCGTCCGACATCTGGCCGAAGCCGGGGTGGGCGGTGACGTGCAGGACCTGCGTGAGCGTGCCCAGGTGCTTGAGCATGCGGGCGACGAGGGGCAGCTTCGCTTCGTCCACGCCCGTCAGCACGTCGTCCAGGAGGAAGGGGCGCTTCACCCGGGCGCACGTCTTCTCCACCACCGTCAGGCGCAGCGCCAGGTAGTAGAGGTCGATGTCCTTCGGGGACAGCTCGCCCACCGGGATGCGGCTGTTCTGAGTGAGCAGGAAGGCGTTGCCCTCGCGGTCCCACTCCACGCCCTGGTAGCGCCGGTCCGTGAGCGCGGTGAGGTACTGCACGCAGCGGTCCTTCAGGAGCGCCTGCACCGACAGGATGTCGGTCGTGAGCACGTCCGCGGCCTGCGACAGCACCAGGGGGGACGGATCCTCCAGCGGATCCACCGGCACCGGCGTCTGGCCAGGGGCCGCGGCCACCTGCACCGGGGGCGCCTTCGCCAGCGCGATGGACTCCTTCAGCCGCGACAGCTCCCGCTCCACCTCGCGCAGGTCGCGCACATAGGTACCCTTCGCGGTCAGCTCCGCGTTGAGCGTCTCCTGCTGCGCGCGCAGCTCCTGTCCGTCGCGGATGGCGCCCTGAAACTCGGGGGAGGACTCGTACTCCTCCAGCTGCGTCTGCAGCTCTCCCAGCCGGATGCCGAGCAGATCCTTCTGCTCCAGCGCGGCGGGGATCTCCGTGTGGGTCTCCAGGTTCAGGGCCTTGATGGCCATGCGCACCGGAGCATCCTCGAGCTCGAACTCGTCGAGGATCTTCTTCTGCCGTGCATCCTTGCGGTTGTCCTTGGAGCCCTTGCGCGTGGCGTGCTGCAGGTCGTCCACGTAGCGCAGCGCCATCCACGCGGCCGTGCCGAAGGCGGGGATGTTGATCAACGCCAGGTAGCGCCACATGGGCTGCGCCGCGACGATGCCCAGGCCCACGCTCAGGCCCATGAAGAGCACGCCCGCGCCCAGGCCTCCCCAGAAGAATCGGTTCTCCGTGAGCGGCGGAACCTTCAGCGACGCATCGTCCTGCTCCGGCTCGCGGTCCGTCTCCAGCCGCGCCAACGCCTCGTCCCGCCGCGCCACTGCCTTCGGGTAGCGCTTCACTCGCGAGAGGATGTCCAGCGGCAGCCCCATCGACTCCGGCGAGGGCGCCGCGCGCCAGGCGGCCTCCGCGCGCGAGATGGCCTCCTTGAGGCCCTCGCCGCCCTTGAGCTTCGAGTCCGCCTCGAAGATGAGCGATGCCAGCTCATCCACCTTGAACTGGAGCTGATCCACCTCCTTCGCGGTGACGAGCTCCTTCTGCAGCACCTTCACCTTCGCTTCGGCGGCCGGGACGTCCTCCGCCGGCGCCACCTGGGAGGCGGCCGCCAGCGACGGCGTGGCCCCGGAGGCCTTCGCGCCCGCAGCCGCGGCGGCCCTGGCCACGCTCTTGCGAGGCCGGCGCGACGGCAGCATCACCAGTTGGAGGCAGTACACCTGCTCGAAGGTGGTGCGCGGAGGCAGGCCCGCCTGGCCGCGCAGGTACTGGTTGATCTCCGACACGTCCGTGGACACGAGCTCCGGCTGGCTGGTGGCGGGATTGAGCCGGTGCAGCGATCCGGAACCTCCCAGCTCGCGCAATATCCGGTACGTCATCCCGTCCTGGCCCACGAACGTCAGCGCGGCCTTGCCCGAGCGTCCCGCCGAGCCCACCAGGCTTGAGTCCCCGCCGCGGCCATCCGCGAACAGCAGCGACAACGCCACGTTCGCCAGCGGCAACACGTCCGCCGTGGGCGGCTTGAGGATCAGATACCCGCTCTTCAGCGGGAAGCGCCCGGCGGGAGAGAACCCGCGGACGTTCTGGATGGCGACCTCGACGAAGTGCATGGCGCGCGCAGTCTAGCCCGAACGAAAAAAGGAGCGTCCAGTGAAGGACGCTCCTTCTCTCACGCGGCCGCGAAGGCCGCGAGAGGGTTTCTGCGGACCTACTAGCCCGGAGCGACGGCGGACTTGGCAGCCTTGGCTGCGAGCTTCTCCGGGTCCACCAGCACGTCCACGCGCGAGGCCTTGCCCTTCAGGTCGCGGAGGTAGAACAGGCGCTTGCGGTTCACGTCGCCGCGGGTGAGGACTTCGATCTTCTCGTAGCGCGGGCTGTGGATGGGGAAGATGCGCTCCACGCCGACGCCGAAGGACATCTTGCGCACGGTGAAGGTCGCGCGGTTCGTGCCCTTGGTCTTGCGGATGACCACGCCCTCGAAGGCCTGCACGCGCTCCTTCTCGCCTTCCTTGACCTTCCAGTGGACGCGAACGGAATCACCCGTGCGGAACGCGGTGATGTCCTTGCGCAGGAACTTGTTTTCGACGTGCTCGATGAGGCTGCGGCGCATAACGGACTCCAGAAAGCGGAACTTGACGCGTAGGACGCGTGGAAAAGAGCGGGCCGTCCTAGCAGAGACCGCCGGGACGAACAAGCCTGCAACGAAGGGTTCCGCGAGAACACGGAGGGTTACAACGCTTCTTCTTCCCTGGCGAGCAGTTTCTGATCCGCTTTGCTGAACACCAGCCGCGCGAACAGGTCAGGCCGCCGCTCCTGCGTGAGCTTGATGGCCTTCCACCGGCGCCAGCGGGCAATGCGGGCGTGATCGCCGGACTGGAGGGCGGCAGGCACCTCGGCTCCCCGGAAGACAGGCGGCCGGGTGTAGTGCGGGTGCTCCAGGAGGTTCTCCTCGAAGCTCTCCGCCACGGAGGACGCTTCGTTGCCCAGGACGCCCGGCACCAGCCGCGCCACCGCGTCCACCACCGCCATGGCCGCGACCTCTCCGCCCGTGAGGACGAAGTCGCCCAGGGACAGTTCGCCGTCCAGGAAGGGCATCACCCGCTCGTCCACGCCTTCGTAGCGGCCACAGACGAGGATCAGCCCGGCCTCGTGCCGCGCCAACTCCCGCGCCGTGGCCTGCGTGAACGTGGGCCCCCGGGGGCTCATCAGCAGCGCCTTCGCCCCGGGATGACGCGCACGGGCTGCTTCGATGGCGGCCACCAGCGGCTCGGGCTTCATCACCATGCCGGCGCCGCCGCCATAGGGCGCGTCGTCGGTGACGCGGTGCTTGCCCTCGGCGTAGTCGCGCACGTCGGTGAGCGTGACGGAGATCAGCCCCTTCTCCTGGGCCTTCCCGAGGATGCTCGCGCCCAGGTAGCCGGACACCATCCCGGGGAACAGCGTGAGCAGCTCCACGCGGTAGCTCACCCGCCGTCTCCAGACTCCTCCGGCGGCTCGTCCGCATCCAGGTACTCCGGAGGCCGGATCACGATGCGCCCCGCCGGCACGTCCACCGCCGGCACGAACTCATCCGCGAAAGGCACCACCAGCTCCGGCCGGCCCTTCGCGCGGATCACCAGGTTGGGGACTTCACCGGTGGCCCAGACCTCCTCCACCGTGCCCAGGGAGGCGCCCTGCTCGTCCACGGCGTTCAACCCCACGAGGTCGCCCTGGAAGAACTCGCCCTCCTCGGGCGGCTCCAGGTCCTCGCGATAGACGAACACCTTCGCGCCCACCAATGCCTCGGCGGCCGTGCGGGACGCCACGCCCTCGAAGAACACCAGGTCCTCCTTGTTGGCGGGACGGAAGGTCTCCAGGGCGTACTCGCGCTCCTCGCCGGAGCGCAGGCGCAACCAGACGCGCTCGACGGTACCGAGCGTCTCCGAGGCGGGGTCGAAGCTTCTGACCGCCACCTCGCCGCGCAGCCCGTGCGCACGGGCCACGTAGCCCAACTCCAGACAGTCCTGCGCGCTCACTGCGCGGCGTCCGGAGCGGGCGGCGCCGGGGGAGAACCCGGAGCGCGGCGATCGTCAAGTATCTCCAGGCGGACCTTCTGGCCCTGCTTCTGGGCGGCGGCGTTGATCAGCGTCCGGAGGGCGTTCACGGTGCGCCCATCACGACCGATGACCTTGCCGACGTCCTCGGGGGCGACCTTCAGCTCATAGAGCTGGCCGCCATCCGCCTCGGAGATGCGTAAGGTGACCTGGTCAGGTTGATCAACCAGGGCCTTCGCCAGATACGTGAGCAGCGGCTCCACGTCTTGTCCAGACGGGGGCGTGCTCAGGCGGTGGTCGCCGGAGCCTGCTTCTTCGCCGTCTTGATCAGGTCCGCGACCGTCTCGGAGGGCAGCGCGCCGCTCTTCAGCCAGTAGTTCAGCCGCTCCTCGTTGAACTGCACCTTCGCGGGGCTGTGGTTGGGGTCGTAGGAACCGACCTGCTCCAGGAACTTTCCGTCACGCGGGCTGCGCGAGTCGGTGGCAACCACGTGGTAGTACGGCATCTTCTTGGCGCCCGCGCGGGCAAGACGGAGGACAACGGCCATGGAATCGCTCCAGCGAAATCGTGTGACTTCTACGGTAACAGTGCGGAGGGGGGCGCTCTTAGCGCCCTGCCGACTGGATTGTCAAGGAAGCTCGGGTGCTTATGTCATGTCGGGGCTTCCGCGGCCGTCTCGTCGCGATTGGCGAGCTGGCCACAAGCCCCGGCGATGTCACGGCCCCGGTTCTTCCGGATGTATGCCGCGACGTGAGCCTCGGCAAGGATGGCCCGGAATTCCTCGGCCCGCTGCTCGCCCGTCGTCTGGAACCCCAGGCCGGGGTTCTCGTTGTACGGGATCAGGTTCACCTTCGCCGGGATGTCGCGCAGGAGCTCCTTCAGCCGGTGCGCGTCGTCGTCGGTGTCGTTGAATCCTTTGAGCAGCACGTACTCGAAGGTGATGCGGCGGCCCTGGCGCAGGGGGAACTTGCGGCAGGCATCCAGGAGCGCCTGGATGTTCCACTTGCGGTTCACCGGCATCGTCTGGCTGCGCTGCTCGTCCGTGCTGGCGTTGAGCGAGATGGCCAGCTTGACGTCCGTCTCCTGGCCGAAGCGCTCAATCATGGGCACCAGGCCCACGGTGGAGACGGTGATGTGCCGGTGGCTGAAGTTGGGCCCCTCCTCCGACTGGAGGATGGCGAGCGCCGTCTTGAGGTTCTCGAAGTTGTGGAGCGGCTCGCCCATGCCCATGAACACCAGGTTCGTGAGCGGACGGAGCGTCTCCAGTCCCTCGTTGCGGCGCACCTCGCGGTTCACCGCGTGCACCTGGGCGACAATCTCCCCCGCCGTGAGGTTGCGCTTGAGGCCCAGCGTGCCCGTCATGCAGAACGTGCAGGCCATGGCGCAGCCCACCTGCGTGGACACGCAGAGCGTCTTGCGGTCCTCCGCCGGCATGTAGACGGACTCGATGAAGCGCCCGTCGCGCGTCTTGAAGCGGTACTTGATGGTGCCGTCGACGCTGCGCTGCTCCAGGTCCTTCACCAGCGGGACGATCTCCGCCTTGACCTTGAGCTTCTCACGCAGGACCTTGGACAGGTCCGTCATCTCCTCGAACGAGGTGGCGCCGCGCTGATGCAGCCAGCGGTAGAGCTGCGCCGCGCGGAACGGGCGCTCGCCCAGCTGCTCGCTCAGGAACAGCGCGAGCTTCTCGCGCGACAGGCTGGCCACGTCGACCAGCTTCGCGGGGGCCGACACCGGCAGGGGCTCGGTGACAGGAAGGGCTGTAGCGGTAGGCTCGGACATCGTTCAGTCGGGGCTAACGGAGGACAATGGGGCGTGCTTCCCACAAGAAGGCACGGCAAGTCAAAGGAGTGCCCGCCCCCTCCCCTGCCTACCCCTTCGAGTCGTGGTGCTCGGCGACGCCGCGCTTCCAGTAGCCCGTCACCCGCATCCAGCTCTTGTTCAGACCGCGCTCGTTCACCAGGTGTTCCCGGATGGGCTTGAGCGACGTGGACTCGCCCGCCACGAACACGAACCCGTCCCCCGAGGGCTGCGTCCAGGCGCGCAGCGCGTCCTCCAGGTGCTTCGTGGTGCCGGCCTCCGCGTTGCCCCGGTGCAGCCAGGTGACCTTCACGTCCGCCTTGCTGGCGATGGGCTGCTCCTCCGCGGCGTCCGCGACCTCGATGAAGGCGAACGCGCGCTTGCCCGCAGGCAGCTCCTCCAGGCGCCGTGCGATGGCCGGCAGCGCGCTCTGGTCCCCCGCGAGCAGGTACCAGTCGAAGTCGTCCGCCACGTCGTGCGTGCTGCGCGGGCCGCCAATGCCCATGAAGTCGCCGGGCTTCGTCTGCTGCGCCCACAGCGACGCGGGGCCCTCGCCGTGCAGCACGAAGTCGATGTCCAGCTCCCCGGCCTTCGGATCGAAGCGGCGCGGCGTGTAGTCGCGCGACGCCGGCTTCTCCAGCCCCTCCTGCATGGACAGGCCGTGGGGGCCCACCACCGGCATGTTCGGCTTCTTCACGCCAGGCCTCGCGAAGAAGCACTTCACGTGGTCATCCGCGCCGGGGGACGTGAAGCCCTCCAGCTCCGGGCCGCCCAGCGTCACGCGCACCATGTGCGGCGACAGCCGCGTCACGCGAAGGACTTCCAGCAACCGCAACTTCACCGGGAACGGCCCACGACGGGCCACGCGCTCTGAATCGCCGCTCATGCGTGCTTCCTTGCCGATTGTGATTTTCATTATCGGTAGCAAGGACCGTCCTGCAGGGCAACCGGATACGGCGCCCGGAAAAGACGACGGCCCGGGTCCGCGCCTCGTGGGGCGTGGACACCGGGCCGCTGTCAGCAGGCTGGACGCTGCTCAGTACTTCTGGAGCTCGGTCTCGCGGAAGAAGTACGCGATCTCGTTCTTCGCGTTCTCCAGGCTGTCCGAACCGTGCACCGTGTTCGCGTCGATGCTCTGGGCGAAGTCCGCGCGGATGGTGCCCTTGTCGGCCTTCTTCGGATCCGTGGCGCCCATGAGGTCACGGTTCTTCAGGACGGCGTTCTCACCCTCGAGCGCCATCACGAGCACCGGTCCGGAGGTCATGAACGAGACCAGGTCCTTGAAGAAACCCCGGGCGCTGTGGACGGCGTAGAAGCCTTCCGCTTCCTTCTGCGACAGCTGCTGCAGACGGATGCCGACGGGCGTCAGGCCCGCCTTCTCGAACCGGGCGATGATCTCCCCGATGTGGTGGTTCTTCAGCCCGTCCGGCTTGATGATGGACAGCGTGCGCTCGATGGCCATGGTCGTTGGCTCCTCGTGTGTGTGTCGTGTGAAAGGTTCGACTTAGCGCTTCGGGGGGCCGCGCTTGACGGCCGCCTGCAGCGTGGTGCCCAGCTCCGCGGGGCTCGCGGCCATCAGGATGCCCGCGGCCTCCATCGCCTTGATCTTCTCCCCGGCCGTGCCCTTGCCGCCGGAGATGATGGCGCCCGCGTGGCCCATGCGCTTGCCCGGGGGCGCGGACTGACCGGCGATGAAGCCGGCGATGGGCTTGGTGAACTCGCGCGCGACGTACGCGGCGCCCTCTTCCTCCGCGCTGCCGCCGATCTCACCGATCATGATGACGGCGTCCGTCTCCGGGTCGGCCTGGAAGAGCTTCAGCACGTCCACGAAGTTGGTGCCGTTGACGGGGTCACCGCCGATGCCCACCGCGGTGGACTGGCCCAGGCCCAGCTGCGTGAGCTGGTGCACGGCTTCGTAGGTCAGCGTGCCGGAGCGGGACACCACGCCGATACGGCCCGGCTTGTGGATGTGGCCCGGCATGATGCCGATCTTGCACTTGGCGCCGGGGGTGATGACGCCCGGGCAGTTCGGACCGATGAGGCGCACGCCCGGCTTGCCCTGCAGGTAGCGCTTGGCGCGCACCATGTCGTTGACCGGGATGCCCTCGGTGATGGTGATGATGAGGGAGATGCCCGCGTCCGCGGCCTCCATGATGGAGTCAGCGGCGAAGGGCGGCGGCACGAAGATGACGGACGTGTTCGCGCCCGCCTGCTTCACCGCGTCGGCGACCGTGTTGAACACGGGAACCTTGCCCTCGAAGGAGGTGCCGCCCTTGCCCGGCGTGACACCGCCCACAATCTTCGTTCCGTACTCCAGCATCTGCTTGGCGTGGAACGAGCCCGCCGAGCCGGTGATGCCCTGGACGAGGACCTTCGTGTTCTCGTTGACGAGGATGCTCATGGCGTTCTTTCAGGAAAGAGGGGGCGAAGGCCCTACTTGATGGCCGCCACGGCCTTCTCGGCCGCCTGGCGAAGGTTGTCCGCGGGAGTGATGGCCAGCCCGGAGTTGCGCAGCAACTCCTTGCCCTGCTCCACGTTGGTGCCTTCCAGGCGCACCACGAGCGGGATCTTCAGCTGCACTTCCTTCGCCGCCGCGATGATGCCCTCCGCGATGACGTCACACTTCATGATGCCGCCGAAGATGTTGACGAGCACCGCCTTGACCTGCGGATCCGCGAGGATGAGCTTGAAGGCCGCCGTCACCTTCTCCTTGGTCGCGCCGCCGCCCACGTCCAGGAAGTTGGCCGGAGCGCCGCCCACCAGCTTGATGGTGTCCATGGTGGCCATGGCCAGGCCCGCGCCGTTCACCATGCAGCCGATGTTGCCGTCCAGCGCGATGTAGGCCAGGTCGTGCTCCTTGGCCTGCGTCTCGCGGGGCTCCTCCTCCGCCACGTCGCGGTACTCCAGCAGGTCCTTGTGCCGGTAGAGCGCGTTCTCGTCGAAGTCCACCTTCGCGTCGAGCGCCACCACGCCGCCACTCTTGCGAATGACCAGCGGGTTGATCTCCACCAGGGACGCGTCCGTCTCCACGTACATCTTGTAGAGCGCGGCGCAGAACTGGACGAACTTGTTCACCGTGGGGCCCGTCAGGCCCAGCCCGAAGGCCAGCTCCCGGCCCTGGAAGTCCGCGAAGCCCACCGTGGGGTCCACGATGGCGCGGAGGATCTTCTCCGGGTGCTTCTCCGCCACTTCTTCAATCTCCACGCCGCCCTCGGTGGACGCCATGAAGGTGATGCGGCTGGTGGCGCGGTCGAGCGTCACGCCCAGGTACAGCTCCTGGCCGATGTCCAGGCCCTCTTCGATGTAGACCTTGTTGACCTTCTGCCCTTCCGGGCCGGTCTGGATGGTCTTGAGCATCATGCCCAGGATCTGCTGGGCGAGCGCCTTGGCCTCCGCGGGGCTCTTGGCCAGCTTCACGCCGCCGCCCTTGCCGCGGCCGCCTGCGTGGATCTGCGCCTTCACGACGACGACGGGCGTGGCGAGTTCCTTCGCCGCGGCCTCCGCCTCATCGGGAGAGAGCGCGAGGATGCCGCGCGGCGTGGGCACGCCATACTTCCGGAAGAGTTCCTTGCCCTGGTACTCGTGGATCTTCATCGAATCTCCGGGTGGGACGAGGGGAGACGAGGACAACCCCTACACGGGGCGTCAACGCGGGCCCTCATTGCGCAGAAAACGACGGATGGCAAGGCCGTTTGGCCTCCAGCGTCGCGCGGGGACACAGGCTTCGCCTCCCGGGATAACACCCGGTGTCCGGGCGAATGAGGCGGCCTTCACCCAAATGGACACGGCCCCGCCCGGCGCCCCAGTGACAGGGGGCGCAGGCACGGGGCCGCGAGCAAGCCAGGTCAGCGTCCGGGAGGGTTAGCCCGGACCGGCGGAGGCCTTCTGCTCCTCTTCCTTGAAGAAGATGTCCTTGATGATCAGCTTGCTCACCTCGCGGTTCATCACCGCGATGGAGGTGGTGAGGGGGATCTCCTTCGGGCAGACCTTCACGCAGTTCTGCGCCTTGCCGCAGTCCTGGATGCCGCCGGGGCCCATGAGGGCGCGGGTGCGCTCCTCCGCGTTCAGCTTGCCCGTGGGGTGCATGTTGAACAGGCGGGCCTGGCTGATGGGCGCGGCGCCGATGAAGTCGTTGTCCAGCGTCACCTGGGGGCACGCCTCCAGGCAGCTGCCGCAGGTGATGCACGTGGACAGCACGTACATCACGGAGTGGTCCTTCTGCGACTGGCGCGGGCCGGGGCCCAGGTTGTACGTGCCGTCGACGGGGATCCACCCCTTCACGCGCTTGAGCGACTCGAACATGCGGTCGCGGTCCACGGTGAGGTCGCGCACCACCGGGAACTTCTTCATCGGCTCCAGGGTGATGGGCTGCTGGAGCTTGTCCACCAGGGCGGAGCACGCCATGCGCACCCGGCCGTTGATGTTCATGGCGCAGCTGCCGCACACCTCCTCGAGGCACGCGGAGTCCCACACCACGGGGGCCACCTTCTTGCCCTCCGCGGTGACGGGGTTGCGCTGGATCTCCATCAGGCAGGAGATGACGTTGGCGCCCTTCGCATAGGGAACCTTGAACTCTTCGAAGTGCCCGGGCTTGTTCGGGTCATCCTGCCGCCAGATGCGGAAGGCGATGGTCTTCGAGCTGACGGCGCTGGCCTGTGCGGTGTCCATGGTGCGGCTGCCCTTCCCTTCACTGCCAAATCAGGTGGCGGTGCCCGCGTGCGCCGGATGACGACGCGCGCGGGCCCGGAAAGAAAACGAACGCCTTACGCGTACCAGCGGGGCTCGGGGTCCAGCACGGGCGTGGGCAGGTCCTGGTAGGAGATCTGCGGGCCCTGGGTGGCGTAGGTGGCGATGGTCGTCTTCGCCCACTTCTCGTGGCGCTTGCGCCACAGGTCCATCCACTCCGGATCCTTGGTCGGGTCCTTCACCTTGGGCTCCGGCAGGGAGAAGTCCGGCTTGTAGTGGGCGCCGCGGCTCTCGTCGCGCAGGAGCGCGCTGGTGGCGATGACCTCGCCCAGCTCCAGCATGTTCCACACCTGGTTGGTGTACGACAGCGCGCGGTTGGCGACGACGCCCGTGTCCAGCACGTTGACGTTGTTCCAGCGCTGCTTGAGCTCGCGGACGCGCTCGATGGTCTTCTTCAAGCGGTCGTTGTAGCGGACGACGGTGCAGTTCTCCGTCATCACCTCGCCCAGCTCCTTGGCGATCTGGTACGGGTTCTCCTGCCCGTTCATCGCCTTGATGGTGGCGAAGCGGTCCTGCCAGTACTTCTTCGCGTCCGCGAAGTACTTCTCCGGCATCGCCGCGGCGCTGGTCTCCTGGTTCTTGGCGAAGGACACCATCGCCGGGCCGCCGATCATGCCGGAGTAGATGCAGGACAGGAGCGAGTTGGCGCCCAGGCGGTTCGCGCCGTGGAAGGCGGAGTCCGCCTCGCCGGCCGCGTACAGGCCCGGGATGCGCGTGCTCTGGTTCACCGGGCTGCCGTCCAGCGGCGTCTGCGTGCGCGAGTCGGCCTCGAAGGAGACGTGCAGGCCGCCCATCGAGTAGTGCATGCCCGGGAAGATGACCATGGGCGTGTGGCGCGGATCATCTCCGACGAACTTCTCGTAGATCTCCATCACGCCCTTGATCTTCGCGTCGAGCGTCTTGGCCGGGATGTGCGTCACGTCCAGGTACACGCCGTCGCGCCCGCCCAGGCCCAGGCCCAGGTCGCGGCAGACCATGAAGATCTCGCGCGTCGCCACGTCGCGCGGCACCAGGTTCTTGTACTTGGGGTACTTCTCCTCCAGGAAGTACCAGCGCTCGCTCTCCGGAATCTCCCGGGGGTTGCGCGTGTCGCCCTTCTTCCGGGGCACCCAGACGCGGCCGCCTTCGCCGCGCACGGATTCGCTCATCAGGCGCAGCTTGTCCTCGCCCGGGATGGAGGTGGGGTGCACCTGGATGAACTCGCCGTTGGCGTACAGCGCGCCTTCCATGTACGCGCGGCCCGCGGCGGTGCCGGTGTTGATGATGGAGTTGGTGGAGCGCCCGAAGACGATGCCCGGGCCACCCGTGGCCAGGCACACCGCCTCCGCCGGGAAGGTGCGGATCTCCATGGTGCGCAGGTCCATGGCCACGCTGCCGATGCAGCGGCCGGACTCGTCCTTCACCGTGCCCAGCCACTCCCAGTACTCGTACTTGGTGACCTTGCCCTCCGCCTCGTAGCGGCGGACCTGCTCGTCCAGCGCGTAGAGCAGCTGCTGGCCGGTGGTGGCGCCCGCGAACGCGGTGCGGTTGTGCAGTGTGCCGCCGAAGCGGCGGAAGTCCAGCAGGCCTTCCGGCGTGCGGTTGAACGTCACGCCCATGCGATCCAGCAGGTAGATGATGCCGGGCGCCGCGTAGCACATGCCCTTCACGGACACCTGCTCCGCGAGGAAGTCGCCGCCGCGCAGCGTGTCCTTCACATGGATGTCCGGGTGGTCGCCCTCACCCTTGGTGTTCACCGCGCCGTTGATGCCGCCCTGGGCGCAGACGGAGTGGGAACGCTTGACGGGGACGAGCGAGAGCACGTCCACCTGGTGACCCGCCTCCGCCAGCTTGATCGTCGTCATCAGCCCGGCGAGACCGCCGCCCACCACCGTGAATCGCGCTGCTGCCGCCATCATCGTCTCCTTGACCACCGGCAGCCGGGGGGGTGCCTTCACGGGGGGCCGCTGAAGTCCTGCTTCGCGACGCTGCCCCGCTCCCGTGCCAGGTGCGAGTCCAACACGCTAGTTAACTTGGAAAAATACCGCCGCAAGGACGGTGCGCCCGGGGATAAGCCCGGATCATTCACGGCATCAGGCGGGGCCCGCCAGCAGCATTCCAGCGGGCCCGGCCGAAGACCGGGGACTACAGCTTCACGAGGTCGACGGTGCCCTTGACGGAGGTGAAGGACTTGCTCAGCTCGGCCTTCTCCGCGTCGTTCAGCTCCACCTCGATGATCTTCTCCACGCCGCCCGCGCCGATCTGGGCGGGGACGCCGAAGAAGAAGTCGCTGATGCCGTACTGGCCCTTGAGCAGGGCGGCGGCCGGCAGCACGCGCTTGCGGTCGAAGAGGAAGCTCTCCGCCATGGCGATGGAGGAGGACGCCGGGGCGAAGTAGGCGCTGCCCGTCTTGTACAGGCCCACCAGCTCCGCGCCGCCCTTGCGGGTGCGGTCGATGATGGCGTCCAGCTTGTCCTTGGCGATGAGCTGGGTCAGGGGCACGCCGCCCACGGTGCTGTGGCGCACGAGCGGGACCATGTCGTCGCCGTGGCCGCCGAGCACCAGCGCCTCCACGTCACGGATGGAGGAGCCCAGGGCCTCGGCCACGAAGCACTTGAAGCGGCTGGTATCCAGCACGCCCGCCATGCCCACGACCATGTTGTCCTTCAGGCCGGCGATCTTGTGGAGCGCGAACACCATCGCGTCCAGCGGGTTGGCCACGTTGATGACGAAGGCGTCCGGGGCGTGCTGCTTGATGTTGCCCGCCACGTCCTTCATGATCTTCAGGTTGACCTCGAGCAGGTCCTCGCGGGACATGCCGGGCTTCCGGGGCACGCCGGCCGTGATGATGATCACGTCCGAGCCCGCGACGTCCTTCCAGTCGGTGGAGCCGGTGACGCGGCTGTCGTAGCCGTCCACCGCGGACAGCTGGTTGATGTCCAGCGCCTTGCCCTTGACCAGACCCTCGGCCGCCGGGATGTCGTAGAGCACCACGTCGCCAAGGTTCTTCTGGACCGCCAGCAGCGCCAGGTTGCCGCCGATCTGACCGCCACCGATGAGGCCGATCTTCTTCTTCTTGTGAGCCATGGTTTCGCCCTCCTGCTTTGGGGGTGGGGACTACATGTGCTTGATGATGGCCTGACCGAACTCCGAGCACTTCACCTCGGACACGGTCTCCTTCGTCTCCAGCTTCATCAGGCGCGCGAAGTCGTACGTCACGGTGCGCGCCGCGATGGCCTTGTCCATGCCCTTGATGATCAGGTCCGCGGCCTCGTTCCAGCCCATGTGGCGGAGCATCATCTCGCCGGAGAGGATGACGGAGCCCGGGTTCACCTTGTCCAGGTCCGCGTACTTCGGCGCGGTGCCGTGGGTGGCCTCGAAGACGGCGTGGCCGGAGACGTAGTTGATGTTGCCGCCCGGCGCGATGCCGATGCCGCCCACCTGCGCCGCGAGCGCGTCCGACAGGTAGTCGCCGTTGAGGTTCAGCGTGGCGATGACGTCGAACTCGTCCGGACGGGTCAGCACCTGCTGCAGGGTGATGTCCGCGATGGAGTCCTTGATGAGGATCTTCCCGGCGGACACCGCGGCCTTCTGCTCGGCGTTGGCGGCCTCCTCGCCCTTGGCGGCCTTGGTGGCCTCCCACTGGTCCCAGGTGTAGACCTTGTCACCGAACTCACGCGCCGCGAGGTCGTAGCCCCACTTGCGGAACGCGCCTTCGGTGAACTTCATGATGTTGCCCTTGTGGACCAGCGTGACGCTCTTGCGCTTGAGGTCCACCGCGTACTGGATGGCCGCGCGCACCAGGCGCTCCGTGCCTTCCTGGGACACGGGCTTGATGCCGATGCCCACGTTCGCCGAGAAGCGGATCTTGCCCGCGTCCTTGGGGAACTCCTGCTTCAGCCAGGCCAGGAACTTCTCCGCCTGCGCGGTGCCGGCCTCGAACTCGATGCCCGCGTAGATGTCTTCCGTATTCTCACGGAAGATGACCATGTCCACCTTGTCCGGCTGCTTCACCGGGCTGGGCACGCCCTTGAAGTAGCGCACGGGGCGCAGGCAGACGTACAGGTCCAGCATCTGGCGCAGCGCCACGTTCAGGGAGCGGATGCCACCGCCCACCGGCGTCGTCAGCGGGCCCTTGATGCCCACCAGGTACTCGCGGAACGCGGCGACCGTCTCGTCCGGCAGCCAGTTGTTCACCTGCTTGAAGGACTTCTCACCGGCCAGCACCTCGTACCAGGAGATCTTCTTCTTGCCGCCGTACGCCTTCTCCACCGCCGCGTCGAACACGGCCTGCGAGGCCTTCCAGATGTCGCGGCCGGTGCCGTCGCCCTCGATGAAGGGGATGATCGGGTTGTTCGGAACGGTCAGCTTGCCGTTCTGCAGGGTGATCTTCTCGCCAGAGGGAGGCGCCATGAACGCAAACTCCTGATTGAGACCGGGGTATTGAGAGGCGGCGGATAGTCGGGAACCCGCCCCCGGTCGTCAAGGAGTTTGGCCGCACGTCCCCCTGGGTTGGACGCACCCGGGGCGTGCCGCGCTTATCGCAGCCAATGGTCCGGAAAGCAGGATCGTTATTCCGGAATTCGGGCGCGCCCTAGAAGCTCGCGAGCCCAGGAGCCGGCAGGACGACGCTCACGGCCGTCCCCTCCTCCAGGCGCTCCACCGCGAACTCGCCGCCCATGGCATCCACCAGCTCCCGCGCGCGGGCGAGCCGCCGCTGGGTGCTGCCCACGCGCAGCGGCGACAGCACCACCGAGCGCGTCTCCCGCTCAGAGAGACTCACGCCGGGCATCACCACCTGGAAGCGCGGCCCCACGTCCCCGAAATCGTCCGGCGGATCCACCACCACCCGCACGGAGGGCGCCGCCTGCGGGGCCACGTCCGCCGCGTGGGCGACGAGCAACAGGAGCACCTGCTCCAGGCGGCGCCGGCTGACCCGGGCGATCACCGGGTCCTCGGGGAGCTCCAGCGCCACCTCCATGTCGCGCAGCCGCCGCGTCGCGCCGAGCAGCCCCAGCGCGTCACGCACGCACACCGCCACGTCCACCTGGAAGACGTCTGGAAGGTCCACGGACTCGAGCCCCTGGCCACCGAAGGAGGCTCCCGCGTCCCCCGGCGATCCCTTCACATCCAGCGCTGCGCTCATTCGCGGCTCCCATCCCCGGCCAGTCCCAGAAGTACCGACCATAACGGCCCCCCCTGACAGGGTCCATTGCCCGTCAGCCCCGGACCGCCACCGCTTATTCACGTGAAGGAGGGTTACAGCCCTGCGCCATCTTGCTGATATGGATGCGCACGCTGGGTCCTGATTACTCCTCGGAAAACCCGTACATAGCCGGTCAACTGCGACCCAGGGTGAGTCAGGGGAGGGGCCGAAAAAACAGCCCAGGCATATAAATTCGATTTGACTGTTACGGCCGAGACCTTCAATATGTCTTCCCAGAATCCAGAGCCGTCAGCGTCTCCAGTGAATCAGGGAGGAAGTGTTGTGCTCGCAACATCGCCGACCACGAACGGTAGCGCTGCCCGCAAGAGGGGAGTCCTGACGATGGATGGAGGGATCCCGGCGTCCTCGAAGTTCCGGCATGCGATCGAATTCGGCAGTGGCGACGCGCTGCGCAACGTGATTCCCCTGCCCCCTGCGGAAGCCGCCCTGGATGACTCGGGCTACTCGCTGCACGGCAGCGGCCCCACGGCCATCACCTGCGCGGTGGGCCGGCCGGACGCGGTGCTGGGTGAGGTGACGCGGCTGTCTCCGACGGTGGTGTGGGTGGCCCCGCGGCAGCCGCTGGCGGACCCGGCCGAGTCGCGCACCTTCCCGGTGTACCTGACGTGCAACGGCGCCACGATTGGCCCGCTCAATGGCGCGTTCATCCGGACGGACATGGACGCCCCGAACGCGCCGGTGGGGCTGCAGCTGGTGGGCGTGACGCTGGAGCAGGGGCGTCAGATCCTGGGCTTCCTGTCGGACGCGCTTCGCCAGGGCGTGGCGGTGCCGGCGGCCTCCGCGCTGCCCGTGCAGGACATCATTACGGACGCGGAGCGGATCCGCTCCATCTTCACCGCCATCTGCGCGTCCGGGAACAAGGGCGTGCTGCGCCGCCAGGGCCGGGTGGTGCGCATGGTGCTTGAGCGCTTCCACTCTTCTTCCGGTCAGCTGGAGTGGCGTACGGAGGAGTCCACCCCGGACTTCGGCGAGCCGGCGTACGACATCGACGTCATCGGCTACAACTCCGCGTACCGCCTGCGCGTGGAGACGGGCCGCACCGAGGGTGACCGCCTCTTCACCCCCCTGCCCGAGCAGCTGTTCCGCATCCGCCACCGCTGGCACCGCCGCGTCGCCGCCCCCGAGGGCGTGCACGCCCGGTTCCACCACCCGCTCTGGCGGGAGCAGGGGCTGATGCGCCGCGAGGTGCTGGACCTGTCCTTCTCCGGCCTGTGCATGCGCTGCCAGCCGCAGGACCTGCTCTTCCCGGGCCTGCTGCCGCCCCTCATCGAGCTGGAGCTGGGCGACGGCCAGCGGGTGAGCGTGCGCGGGGAGATCCGCTACGTCAGCGGCATGCGCGCGGACGGCACCGTGCTGTGCGGCCTGAGCGTGCTGCCCTACTCTTCCGACGAGGCGCGCTGGGTGCGCTTCGTGTCCCAGACGATGTCTCCGGCCACGCGCACCAGCGAGGGCCTGGTGGATGAGCTGTGGGACCTGTTCAACCGCTCCGGCTTCTTCAGCCTGGGCGGCAGCACCCCCGCGGAGTTCGAGGAGCTGAAGCAGAACTTCGCGTCGCTGGCGAAGCGCGCCGCGGAAGTGCCGCAGCTGTTCTGCAACGCGGTGTGGCCGTCCGAGCGCGGCATTGAAGCGACGCTGTCCTTCACCAAGCCGTACCGCAACGCGTGGCTGGGCCACCAGGTGGCGAAGCGGCCCGGCAAGCCGCCGGAGGGGTTGAAGGAGGCGGGCGCCATCATGCGCGACCTCTACCTACGCACCTTCGAGCACCCGCAGAGCGACCCGGACTTCCACTGGGTGGTGGCCTACGTGGAGGCCCTCAACCCGTGGATCAACAAGGCGCACGTGAAGTACGCGCAGCGCCAGATGGAGGCCGGTTCGCCCCTGGCCTTCACGCGGAAGATCCAGAAGATGAAGGCCTTCAGCAACGAGCTGACCGGCCGCGTGCACCCGTACACGGTGGGCCCCGCCACCGCGAGCGAGCTGAGCCTGCTGGCGGCGACCATCGCCCAGCAGTTCCCCGAGTGCTACGTGCAGTCGTTGGACCTCACCCGCGACCGGATGGACATGGGGCCCGTCACGGCGAAGTGGAAGAGCTTCGGCATGGAGCGCGAGCGCACCGTCCTGGTCGCCCGCCGCGACGGTGTCCCCCACGCCGCCGCCGTGGTGGAGCTGGGCCAGCTGGGCGCGAACCTCTTCCGCCTGCTGGACAACACGCGCCTGTTCTCCCTGCTGGGGGATGGAACGCGCGCGTACTCGGCGCTCCTGGACGCGGCGCGCCGCTGGTACGCCGCGCGCAACCGCCCCTCCTTCCTCTATCTGCGCGAGGACGAGGGCGGCGACTACGTGCAGGAGTGCGGCCTGCACGACGGGCCGGATCCGTACCTCTGGATCATCTCCGCCAAGCTCGTCCCGGATTTCTTGGAGCACATCAGCGAACTCACCATCGGGCGCCGTGGTGCCCACTCCCGTTGAGGATTCCCCCCATGACCAAGCCCCTCGTCGAAGAGCAGTACCTCCCCCACGTCACCGACGTCCGTCACCTGCTGGCGACCGGTCCCCACGTGACGACGCTGCTGGACCCCAACGTGGAGCCCGCCCTGCTGGAGGCCTTCCTCATCCAGCTGTGTGCCCTGGGCGTCTACATGACGGAGCCCGTGGACGGGTGGATCCGCCGCGCCGGTGAGGCGTGTGTGAAGGCGGGGATGGTGGACGTGGGCGAGAAGCTCATCACCCACGCCAAGCACGAGGCCGGTCACCACCTGATGATGGTGGAGGACACGAAGAACCTGGTGGCCAGCTGGAACGCCCGCCGCTTTCCCAAGCTGGACGCGGAGGCCCTGATGGCGCAGGCCCCCACCCCGGCCATGCAGGAGTACCGGCAGATCCACGAGGAGACCATCGCGGGCCCCATGCCGGGCGGCCAGGTCGCCATCGAGTACGAGATCGAAAACCTGTCGGTGGTGTTCGCGCCCCGCCTCATCGAGCAGTGCAAGGCCGTGCTGGGCCCGGACGTGATGAACTCGCTGTCGTTCATCAAGGAGCACGTGGAGCTGGACGTGGGCCACACGGCGCTCAACGAGGTCATGCTCAACAAGCTGCTGGGCCAGAAGCCCGAGCACGCGGCGACCATCGCGAAGACGGGCGCCCGTGCCCTGGACATCTACCTGCGCTTCTACGGCGACTGCATGGCGAAGGCCCGGCAGATCCTCCAGTCCGCCACCGCCTGAAGAAGCCTCAGGCCCCGAGCTGCGCCGCCCGCCGGGAACCCCGGTTGCCCCAGCGGGTGAGCGCGCGGACGGCCTGCTTCAGCGAAGCGTGGACCTGCGCGACACCCGCGCTGTTCGTGGCCGCGTAGACGTAGCGGTCCGGGCGCAGGACGACCAGGTCCGAGCCGTGCTGGGCGAACCACTCACCCAGCTTGCCCTCCAGGTCCACCACCTCGCCGGAGCGGCCCGCGCCGGAGCGCGCCGCCGGCGCCACGGACAGCCACACGCCGCCGATGTCCTCCGCCAGCGCCTTGGCCGCCTGCTGGACGTCCGCGGGCGCACCCGGCCGCGTCAGCACCGCGAAGCGCTGGCCGATGACGTCATCCAGCGGGCGCTCCCCTTCCTCGCCGTGCTCCACGCGCGGCTGCGGGAAGTAGGCGCCTTCCGCCGCCTGCTTGGACTTGCCGCGCTTGCCGCCGAAGACGAACCCCTCCGCGTGGAAGAGGTTCGGCTTCATCTTGTACTCGCGGATGAACGGGCCGGTGACGGGCATGTGGTACAGCAGCTTGATGAAGGCGTTGCGCGCGCGGGCCATGAACGGGCCGCCCGACGCCAGCATCGAGCCCAGCGCGTCCGACATCCGCATCATCTCCGCGGCGTGCGGCCGACGCTCCACCTCGTAGGTGTCCAGGAGCGACGCGTCCGCGGCGCCGCCCAGCACGTGCGCCAGCTTCCAGGTGAGGTTCGCCGCGTCGCGCAGGCCGGAGCACAGGCCCTGCCCCAGGAACGGCGGCATGAGGTGCGCGGCGTCCCCGAGCAGGAACACGCGGCCCACGCGCCACTTCTCCGCCATGCGGCTGTGGTAGGCGTAGAGGTTGACGCTCTTCACCTTCACGGTGTCCGGGTCGATGAAGGGCGCGATGATGCCGCGCACGTACTCGGGCGTCTTCACGTACTCCAGGTCCTGCCCCGGCTTCACCAGCGTGTCGAAGCGGATCTCGTCGTGCGCGGTGCGCGTCACGATGCCCACGCGCTCCGGGCCGCAGGGGTAGTAGGTGAAGTCCGGCGCGGACGACTGCGTCTCCACGGAGACTGCCAGCGCGTGCTCCAGCGCCGTGGTGCCCTCCAGCTTCAGGCCCAGCCGGCGGCGGATGCCGCTCTTCGCGCCGTCGCAAGCGAGCAGGTAGCGCGCGCGCACCGTCATGGTGCGGCCGGCGACGTTGTCCTTCACGCGCACGGACACGCCTTCGTCGTCCTGCATGAAGGATTCGACTTCATGGCCGCGCCACATGCTGACGTGCGCGAAGCGCTCCATGCCCCGGTGCAGCGAGGCCTCCAGGCGAGGCTGGTTGAAGAGCGAGCCGATGGGGTGGCCGTTGGGGCGCTCCACCTTGGTGAAGTCCACCTCGGCGAGCATCCGCATCTCGTCGTCCACGTAGGTCATCTTCAGGCACGGGTGGAAACCCGGCCCCAGTTCCCCCGTGAGACCGGCGGACTGGAAGATGCGCTGCGCTTCGTCGTCCGCGTTGATGGCGCGGGACTGGGTGTGCGCGGTGGTCTCCTTCTCGATGACCACGGTGCGCAAGCCGTACTGGCCGAGCAGGTTCGCCGCCATGGCCCCCACCGGGCCGCTTCCGACGACGATCACATCAACAGATTCCGGAGCCATTACTCCCTCCCGTTGTGTGCGAGCTGATCCGTTTTGAACCGAGCGACCGGACGACCGAAGCCCCCCTCGGTCGCCAGTGTCGTAAGTAATAATACCTATAAACTTCGGCAACCCCACTCTGGATACGCTGTTTCGACGCGATCCTGGCTGCCTGCCCCCCCGAGTCAGAAACACCCGGTCTGCGTCATTCCGACCGCCTGTTAATCAAACGCACCCCTCCAGAAACCTTGCAGGGCTGAACAGCACGCGCGGTCCGCTGTCTGCCTTTCGCGCAGTGGTTTCCTGCAAGGCTTCAAAGTTTCGCGGAGGCCGCAGGAATTCTGGGTCTTGTCCGTGTTTCACGGCACCCAGATGTGTGCGGATGCCCCTGGAAGGCGCCCCTTGTACGTCGCTCGGGACTGCGGGACAGTACGGGAGTCGTCTCCCCCACTGAGCCCCTTGGAGCGCCCAGCGATTATGCCCAGACTGCAACTTTTTGAATTAGAGGATCAGCCCTGGTTCCCGAAGGTGCTGCGCCGGGGCGTGACGGACTTCCTCGCGTACGTGTGGAGCCTGTCGGATGACCGCTATTCGGAGTTCGTGAAGCGGCTCAAGGGCGCGATGGCGGAGATGGGCGAGACGCAGCTGTTGGACATGGCGTCCGGCAGCGCGGGGCCGGTGCCGAAGCTGCTGGAGATGCTGGAGTCGCAGGAGGGCTACCAGGCGACGGCGCTCCTGACGGACCTGTACCCGGAGATCTCCGCGTTCGAGAAGGCGAAGGCGGCGAACCCGGGCCGCATCGACTACGTGACGACGCCGGTGGACGCGACGGCGGTGCCCGCGACGTACAAGGGCTTCCGCATCATGTGCAATTCGTTCCACCACCTGCCGCCGGACATGGCGCGCAAGGTGCTGGCGGACGCCGTGGCCCAGCGCCGGGGCATCGCCATCATGGAGCTGGTGGAGCGGCGCGGGCCGGCCATCGCGATGACGGCGGCGGCGCTGATCAACGTGCCGCTGACGACGCCGTTCATCCGCCCCATTCGCGCGGACAGGCTCGCCCTCACCTACCTCATGCCGCTCATCCCCATCGCGGCGGCGTTCGACGGCGTGGTGTCCTGTCTGCGCACGTACTCCGTGGAGGAGATGCGCGAGCTCACCCACGGCCTGAGCGACGACTACATCTGGGAAATCGACCGGCTCACCAACCCGGGGAACCCCTTCGGCTTGATGATGCTCATTGGCCGACCCGCCACCCCCTCGAAGGCTTGAGTGGCCTGTCAGCAGGAGGTCACTGACGCCCCGGGCCGACGCGGGGCGTCGTGATTTCCAGGTTTGAAGGGGGTTCAATGGCCGCTCCTTCAACGAGGAGCAGGCTCATGGAATGGCTCGAATTCAAGCGTTGGTCACCCGAAGTCCAGCACGCGCTGGCACTGCAGGCGGCCCGGTTGGGCCAGACGGCGATGCACGCCGAGCCGCCGCGGCCGTCCGCGACGATGCTCGCCGCGCACCGCCTGTGCACGCTGCTGCGCCAGTACCCGCGCAGCAACCCCTGGGGTCACCCCGCGTCGGAGTGCTGAGACGCGGATGAAGCACCCGGCCCGTCCGTGGGGGCACCACGGGCGGGACGGGAGCCTCAAGGGGAGCGTTCAGGCCCCGGTGGGGGTCCAGTTGACGCGCAGGTGCTGGATGGTGCGGATGGTCAGCGACTGCGTGTGGCCGAAGTCCGGGTTCTCCTCCAGCTTCAGGTCCGGGAGCTGATCCAGCAGCAGGTTGGTGGCGATGAGCGCCTCCAGCCGCGCGAGCGGCGCCCCGATGCAGAAGTGGATGCCCCGGCCGAAGCCCAGGTGCGTCGGGTGGTGCCGGGAGATGTCGAAGTGCTCCCCGTCCGCGAGCAGCGCGGAGTCACGGCTTCCGGACGCGTAGAGCAGGAGCAGCCGCGAGCCCTTGGGCAGCGCGACGCCCGCGAGCTCCACATCCTCCGTGGTGGTGCGGATCATCCCGTGCGCCACGGAGTCGAAGCGCAGCGTCTCCTCGATGAGGTGCGGCACCAGCGAGCGGTCCTCGCGCAGCCGCTGCCAGAGGCCGGGCTGGAGCAGGGCCTGCTTCCAGCACTGGGCGAGCAGCGCGGTGGTGGTTTCGTGGCCCGCCGCCAGCATGCTTCCGGCGATGGCGATGATCAGCTCCGGCAGCGTGAGCGCTTCCCCGTCCGCGTCGGTGGTGACCAGGTAGCTGATCAGGTCGTCGCGGGGGTCGTCCGTGCGGTCGCGGATGAGGCGGGCCACGTAGTGCTGGTAGGTGACCCAGCTGCGCGCGAGCGGCGGCTGCTCTTCAGGCGGAACGCGGGTGAAGATCATCCGGAAGAAGTCGTCACACCAGCGCTTGATGTCCGCCATGTCCTCCTGGGGCACACCCGCCATGCCCAGGATGACTCGCACGGGCAGCGGGTACGCGAACTCGGTCACCAGGTCCGCGTGTCCCTTGCGCGCGAAGGCCTGGATGAGTTCTTCGGAGACGGCGCGGATGGGGGCTTCCTGCGCGGCGATGCGCTGGGCGGAGAAGCCGCGGCCCAGCAGCTTGCGCAGCCGGGTGTGCGCGGGCGGATCCGAGTTGATCAGGCTGTCCGCCAGGGGATAGCCCTCGGCGAGCACCGCGAGCGTCGCCGGGGACAGCACCGAACCCATGTTGCCCAGGTCCGCCGACGAGTAGCGCGTCGGATCCTTGAGCACGTGGCAGATGTCCTCGTAACGGCTCACCAGCCACATCCCCAGCATGGGGTTGTAGCTGACGTGCGCGTCCCGTCTCAGCTCCGCGTAGAACGGATGTGGATCCTCGACGTGCGGTCCCGCGAACGGATTGTACTGGGCGCCCAGATGGGGGCACTTCATCGCGCCAGCGGCTTTGCTGGCGTGCGCATCGATGTGGATCGCCTCGGACTGCCCTTCCACCTTCACTGCTTCCACTGCGGTACTCACCTTGAGCTTCCTCTCAGGATCCCCCCACAGCGGAATATTATAACCCAACCTGACAGGTCTTCTCAGCGAGTCCTGCGAACCTCATCCATCCGGAATTCAGGGTTGCTAGGACCCAGGCTGATACGGGGGATGAGACCGAGCCTGTTTTCTCAGGACGGAGCGCTCCACCTTGCTCATGGCGTTCCGAGGCAATGTTTCAACTGCAACAAAGCGTGTAGGCACCTTGAAGCGCGCCAGGGACTGGCGACACCAGGCGTCCAGGTCCTCGGGGAGGGCGTGGCCGGGTCGAAGGACGACGAAGGCCACGGGGACCTCGCCCCAATGCGGCTCCGGCACGCCGACCACGGCGGACTCCAGGATGGCCGGGTGGTTGGCGAGGACGGCTTCGACTTCGGCCGGATAGAGGTTCTCCCCTCCTCGCACGATGAGGTCCGTGCGGCGCGACAGGAGGGTGAGGCGCCCCTTCGAGTCCAGCACACCCACGTCGCGGGTGCGCAGCCAGCCGTCATGGAAGGCGTCGCGCGTGGCATCGCGCTGGCGCCAGTAGCGGGCCATGAGCGTGGGGCCGCGGACCTCCACGTCCCCCTCCTGACCTTCACCGAGCGTCTCACCTTCCGTCCCGACGATGCGGACCTCCAGTCCCGGAAGGGGCGGACCCGCGGTGCGGCCGTCCGCTTCACCGGGGCGTTCGGTGGTGACCTGGGAGCAGGCCTCGGTGAGTCCGTAGGTCTGGAGGGCCAGGAGTCCCGCGGCGCGTGCCCTCGTGAGTAGGGCCGTGGGGACGGGGCCTCCGCCGATGAGGGCGCATCGGAAGGTCGCGGGCAGCGTGCGGTCCTGTCTCGCGTCCAGCACCCGCTCCAGCGTGGTGGCGACGAAGCTGGCGTGGGATGCGCCCTCCGTGTCGATGGCGCGGTTGACGGCGTCCGCGTCGAAGCGCTCGTGCAGGAGGAGGCAGCCGCCTTCGTAGGCGGTGCGCGTGAGCATGGCCAGGCCGCCGACGTGGAACAGGGGCAGCGTGCCCAGCCAGCGCGGCGCGGGGTGTGCGCCCAGGTTCGCGGCGGAGGAGCGGCATGAGGCACGGAAGGCACCTTCCGTGAGCACGGCGCCCTTGGGCCTTCCCGTCGTTCCGCTGGTGAAGAGGATGACCCGGGACGTGTCCGCGTCCCAGGTGCGGGCGGGCACGGCGTGGGTCGTCACGCCGTCAGGGAAGGACTCCAGGACCTCTGCATCCGGGAGCCGGTCCCGCAGGGCTCCGAGCACCAGCGTGAGCCGGGGCTCGACGTCCTCCATCAGGGGTTGCAGCTCCGCGGGCGTGAGCCTGGCATTGAGCGGGGCGAAGATCGCGCCCAGACGCCCCAGCGCCCAGAAGAGGAAGGTCACCGACGGGCGGCTCGTGGAAAGCAACGCCACGCGGTCCCCCTGGTCCAAGCCTCGCGCGGCCAGGGCTTGCGTCCAGCGCGTCACCTCTTCGTCCAGGGCGCGGAAGGTCCAGATCTGTCCGGCGAAGCGCAGCGCTTCCGCATCGGGATGCAGCTGCGCGCCTTCGCGGATGGGGCAGTCGTAGATCATGGCCTCGCACCTCCGAGGAGTTGAATCCGGCGGGCCTTCGCGGCGAAGGCCCGAGCGCATGGCTCAGTGTTCCCGGCTGAAGTCCGGGCTCAATCCCAGACCGGGCATGTCGCGCAGCCGCACGAGTCCCCCCCGGGGTTGATACGGATGATCCCGTGGCTCGTCCGCGAAGAGCCGCCCCACGGCAAGGCCGGATGCCATTTCTCCCGAGGGCAGCGCGGAGGCCAGATGCGCGGCACCGGCTCGGGCCACCACGCCGTCGATGGAGCTGGTGACGTACGCGTGCATGCCCAGGTGGGCCGCTCGCAGCGCCACCACCATGGAGGGCAGCAGCCCCCCGAGCACCATCGGCTTGATCACCACCGCGCCCACCGCCGGCCCACCGCCCAGGTCCATCGTGAGGAGCGTGCGCACCGCGGCGGGCGTGGCGAGCGTCTCGTCCGCGGCGATGATGCACGGGGCTCGGCGCTGCACGCGCCACAGCGCCTGCAGATCCTCCGGCGGCGTGGGCTGCTCCACCAGCTCCAGGTCGTACCAGCCCAGCCGATCCAGGGCGCGGTTGGCTTCGGGCTCCGTCCAGCCGCCGTTCGCGTCCAGACGCAGGCGCACGCGGGCCCCCACGGCTTCGCGCACGGCCCGGACCCGCGCTTCATCCGCGTCCAGCGAGCGGCCCGAGACCTTCACCTTCAGCGTCTGATAGCCCTCCTCCACCGCCTCTAGCGCTTCCTGGGCAAGGGCCTCCGGTTCCTCCGCGCTCAGCAGCGCGTTCACCAGGACCTCCTGCCGCGCCTCCTCCGCGAGCAGCCAGCACAGGGGGATGCCCTTGCGCTGGGCCACCAGATCCAGCAGCGCCAGCTCCAGGCCGTGCTGCGCGGCGGGGACGGGCTCCTCCGGGTCGATGCCTCGGATCCGCGCGCCGCGCTGGCGCACCTCCTCACTGGCGGTCGGGACGAGCGTGGCTTCGATGCCCTCGATGCTGTCCTCCAGCGTCTGCCCCTTGAGGGAGCTCAGCCACCCGCGCAGCATCCTGTGCGTGGTGGCCAGGGACTCCGTGCCGAACTCGGGCAGCGGCATGGCTTCACCCTGCCCTACGCGACCTTCCTCGTCGCGCAGCCGCACGATGAATCCGTCGCGTGTGGCGTAGGTGCCCCTCGCCGTATTCAGGGGGTGGGCGAGCGTGAGGTGCAGCGGGGTGAGCGTCGCTTCGGTGATGCGCATGACGCTCCTTCAGCGCAGGTACAGGCCGACCGCGAACAGCAACCCGAACAGCATCTGCAGCTTCGCCGTCCCGCCCAGCGCGGGGTTGAGCGCCGCGCCCTCCGCCTTCAGCATCAGCTTCAGCGGCGGCACCACCAGCGGCAGACTCAGGAGCGGCAAGAAGACCCAGGCGCTCGCGTAGCCCTTGGCGAACAGCACGAACGGCGTGACGTAGGAGGCCACCAGCAGCAGCACGTACTCCGCGCGGCCGAAGCCCTGGCCGAAGCGCACCACCATCGTGCGCTTGTTGGCCTTCACGTCCGTGCTCGCGTCGCGCTGGTTGTTCACCACGATGAGGCACGTGCCGATGGCGCCCACCGGCAGCGACGCCCACCAGGCCGCCGGGCTCACGAAGCCGGCCTGCACGTAGTACGTGCCCGTCACCGCGACGATGCCGAAGAAGATGAGCACGAACAGGTCGCCCAGGCCGAGGTAGGCCAGCGGAAACGGGCCTCCCGTGTACGCGTAGCCGCACAGCAGCGAAGCCACCCCGATGACCACGATGGGCCAGCCACCCACCGCCACCAGGTACAGGCCCACCAGCGTCGCCAGCGCGAAGCACCCGAGGCCGCCCAGCAGCACCGTGCCCGGCGCGATGAGCCCGCTCTGCGTCACGCGCTTGGGCCCCAGGCGCTCCTCGGTGTCCGCGCCCTTCTTGTAGTCATAGAAGTCGTTGATGAAGTTGGTGCCGATTTGAATCAGCACCGCGCCCACGAGCGCCGCGAGCGCGGGCAACAGGCGCCCCACGCCGTTGCCGTACGCGAGCGCCGTGGCCACCAGCACCGGCACCGCGCCCGCCGTCAGCGTCTTCGGACGCACGGCCATCAGCCACGTCTTCAGCGTGGGCCGGGGACGAGCCGCATCGGGAGGGGTGCTCACCAGGGTTGTCACGAGTGGGTCGCCTCTCGCGCCAGGATGGCGTGTTCGAACTGCGGCGCTTCGTACCAGGGCGTCTGGAGGAACGAGAGCACTTCGCGCACGTACTCCTCCGGCGCCTCCAGGTGCGGGGCGTGGGTGACCCCCGCGAAGGCGTGGCGCCACACCACCGGCAGCTCCGCCGCCATGCGCCTCGCCAGGGTCGTGAACTTCTCGTCCTGATCACCGGTGAGCAGCAGCGTGGGCAGCCGCTGGCGGTGCAGCGCGGGCCAGTAATCCGGCTGCACGCCCAGGCCCAGGGTCTCCAACGCTCCGGCCAGGCCCTGCGCCGTGCATGCCTTGCGACGCTCGCGCAGCGCGGCCTGCTCCGGATCCGGCAGGCGGCGCAGTCCGTCGAAGAGGGGCAGCGCTTCCCACCGCTCCACGAAGGCGTCCACGCCCTTCGCACGGATGAAGTCCACGAGCTTCGCGTCGGCCTCGCGCCGCTCCGAGCGCTCCTGGCGGCGGTGCAGCCCAGGCGAGCCGCTCTCCATGATCAGCCGGCCGAAGCAGTCCGGTGCGCGCACCGCGGCGCCCAGCGCCACCCGCGCCCCCTGCGAATAGCCGAGCAGATCCACCTGGCCCCCCAGCTCGCGCGCCAGTTGGACCACGGCGTCCACCGTCTCCAGGAAGCCGTCGCGGCCTGTCTTCTCCGGCAGCGGCGTGCGGCCGTGGCCGGGCAGGTCCACCGCCACCACTCGCACGGAGCGGCCCAGCAGCGGACGCAAGTGCTCGAACGTAGCGCCGCTGCCGGTGAAGCCGTGCAGCGCCAGGAGCGTATGGGGGCCTTCACCCCAGCTGTCGTAAGCGAGCGTCACGCCCATGATCCTTCTCCCAGTGCGGCGGCCATCCGCGCGAAGAGGTGTCGGTGCGCATCCACGTTGGTGGACCGGTCCACCAGGACCTCCACCAGGTGGAGTCCTCCCTCCAGCCCGGTGCGAACCGCCGCGCGCAGGGCCGTGGGTGTCGTGGGCCGCTCGAAGCGGGCGCCCGCGAGCGCCGCCGCGTGCGACAGATCCACGCCGTGTGGCGTGCCGAAGAGGGCCTCGAACTCGTCCGGCTTCGCCACCTGCGCCAGCGGCAGGAAGGAGAAGATGCCGCCGCCATCGTTGTTCACCACCACGACCGTCAGCGGCACGCGCGCCCGCGCCGCGGAGACGAGCCCGCCCACGTCGTGCAGCAGCGCCAGGTCGCCGGACAGGAGCACCGCCGGCCTTCCCGCCGCCGCGGCCATGCCCGCCGCGCTGGACACGATGCCGTCGATGCCATTGGCCCCGCGGTTCGCCAGCACGCGCAGCGGAACACCGCCACCGTGCGCGAACGCATCCACCGCGCGGATGGGCATGCTGCTGGACACGAAGAAGAGCGCGTTCGCCGGCAGCGCCGCCACCACCTCGCGCGCCAGCCGGGGCTCGGTCAGCACGTCCGGCTGTTCTCCGAGCGCCTGCTCCAGCGCGTTGCGCGCCACCCGCTCCGCGTTGACGAAGTCCTGCGCCCAACGGCCAGGGCCTCGCGACAGGCCTTCCGTCAGCGTGCGGCACGCGAGCACCGCGTTGCCTTCCACCACCCGCGTGGCACGGTGCGCCGGGTCGTACAGCGCGCCCTCGTCGCTGAAGGCGGTGATGTCCGCGCCGGAGGTGTCCAACCACTGCTGCGGCGACTTGGGCGTCAGGCCTCCGCCAAAGCGCAGCACCAGCTCTGGCGTGTGGCTGCGCGCGAACGGCTCATGGCGCAAGAGCGCGTCGTAGAGCGACACGGTCAGCGGGCCGCCTCCGTAGCGCGCCTGCGACGTGGCCTCCGCGAGCACCGGGTAGCCCGTCGCCTGGCTCAGCGCGGTGATGGCCTCCGCGAAGCCGTCGTCCTCGTCGCGAGGGCCGCACACGATGACGCCGCGCTCGGTGGCCGCGATGCGCGTGCGCACGTCCTCCAGCACCGCCGCATCCGGAGCCCGCGACGACTGCGCGATGCGGGTGAGGGGCGCATCCGACCGCCCTTCCCTCGCGAGCGCCGTCAGCTTCTCCGCGCCGAAGTCCTGCGGGATGGGCGCCAGCGGTTCACGGAACGGCACGTTGATCTGCACGGCGCCTCGGGGTGCGCGGCACGCGGTGCTCACCGCGCGGGCGGCCGTGGCACGCAGGTGCGCGATGGCGGGGCTGCTCGCCTCCGGCATGCCCACGTCCGCGAACAGCCTCGCGAAGTCGCCGTAGAAGCGCGCCTGGGGCACCGTCTGCGGCGCGCCCCAGCCCTGCAGCTCCAGCGGCCGGTCCGCCGTGAGGATGACCAGCGGCACCTGGGCCATGGCCGCCTCGATGACGGCCGGGAAGAAGTGCGCGCCCGCCGAGCCGCTCGTCGCGACCAGCACCACCGGCTGACGCGACTGCTTCGCCATGCCCAGCGCGAAGAAGCCCGCGCTCCGCTCGTCGATGACGGACCAGACGCGCAGGCCCGGCGTGTGCGCGCATGCGAGCGCCAGCGCCGATGAGCGCGAGCCCGGACACACCACCGCGTGCCGCACGCCGCCCCGCACCAGCTCCTCCAGGAGGGCCCGCGACCACAGCACGTTGAGGTTGGCGTCCAGGGACTTCACCGGCCCCCCAGCGCGCGCAACATCGCCAGACTCTTCATTTCCGTCTCCCGCCACTCGGACTCCGCGCTGGAGCCCGCGACGATGCCCGCGCCCACAAAGAGCCGGGCCTTCGCCCCGCGCACCAGCGCCGAGCGCAACGCCACCACCAGATGCGCACGCCCGGGGCCCACCCAGCCCACCGGTCCCGCGTACCAACCCCGGTCCAGCGACTCGTGCTCCACCAGGAACGACAGCGCGCGCTCGCGCGGCGTGCCGCCCACCGCGGGCGTGGGGTGCAGCGCCGTGACGACCGTCGCGGTGTCCACGCCGTCCGCCAGCTCCGCGCGGATGCCCGTGCGCAGGTGCACCACGTTCTTCAGCGCGAGCACCGACGGCTGCGCGTCCGCGGACACGCTCGCCGCAACCGGCTTCAGCGCCTGGAGGATGTAGCGCACCACCGCTTCATGCTCGCGCCGGTCCTTGTCGCTGGCGTCCAGCGCATCCGCGCCACCCGGCGCCGCGGACCCCGCGAGCGCTTCCGTCTCCAGCCTGCGCCCGTCCACCCGGCACAGCGTCTCCGGCGTCGCGCCCAGGAAGCCCGTGCCGTCCGGCGCGCGGAAGAGGAACGTCGCGCATCTCGGGTTCTGCTCGCGCAGCCGCGCCAGCACGTCCACCACGTCGAAGGGCTCAGGCCCCTCCGCCTCCAGCGCCCGCGCCAGCACCACCTTGTGCAACTGGCCCGCGCCAATGGCCTCCACCGCGCGGTCCACCAGCGCCTCGAAGTCCGGCCGCGACGAAGCCGTGCGCAGCGCGACCGGCGCGCCCACCGGATGGCGATAGGACTGGGGGAAGGACGCTCGCACGCGCTCCAGCCGCGAGCGCACCACGTCCTCCGCGCCTGGCCCCTCTGGAGCGAAGACCGCGACCGCCAGCGCGCTGCCCTCGCGCCACACCAGCACCTCCGGCAGCGTCCAGCGGGCCAGCCCGTGCGAGCGCCACTCGCCGTCCACCGGCTGCGTGGGACTGAACCGCATGCCGCCGAACCAGGGGCCCGGCATTTGAGTGGACACCGCGTCCAGCCACCGCACGCTGTCGCACCCGAGCGCGCCCAGCACCGGCGCCAACTCGCCAGGCGCATGCGCCTCGAGCACGCCCGCCTCGCCCCACCCCGCCACCGCCTCGCGCGCCACCGGACGCTCCCAGTACACGGAGGGAACGCCGAGGCTGCCCGCCCCAGCCAATGGATCCACTCCAGGCAAGGGCATCATCCCGGCGACCCATCGCGGGCCCTCAGCGGGACTGAGCGGCGTCATCAGCCATTCTCCTGAACCTCGGGGGATGCGGGTGACATCACCTTCGATTGTCTTCTAAGCGATCTCGGCTATACATGCACCAAGGAGTTCAAAACCGCTTGAACTCCATGGAATCCAAATTCCAGTAACTCCAGTGAGGGAGCCGCCGTGGGAGGCCAGCAACCAGACGACCCAGCCGGGCGGCGCGACCCGGGTGCACACCGCGTCCTTCGCGCAGCGCGTCCAGCCGGCACGCGCGTCCAGGTGGGGGCCGTGGAGGTGGGCGGGCCCGGCTTCGTCGTGATGGCGGGGCCGTGCGCGGTGGAGGGCTCGGAGCAACTGGAACTGGCGGCACGCGCGGTGGCGCAGGCGGGGGCGCACCTGCTGCGCGGAGGCGTGTTCAAGCCGCGCACCAGTCCATATGCGTTCCAGGGAATGGGGGAGCCGGGGCTGAAGCTATTGGTGGACGCCGGACGGCGCCACGGACTGCCCACCATCAGTGAGGTGATGGAGACCGAGCAACTGCCCCTCATGGCGCAGCACGCGGACATCCTCCAGGTGGGCGCGCGGAACATGCAGAACTTCGGGCTGCTGCGCGCGCTGGGGAAGCTGCGCAAGCCGGTGCTGCTCAAGCGCGGGCTGTCCGCCACGGTGCAGGAGTGGCTCAACGCCGCCGAGTACATCCTCGCGGGCGGCAACGAACAGGTGATGCTCTGCGAGCGCGGCATCCGTACCTTCGAGACCGCGATGCGCAACACGCTGGACCTGGCCGCGGTGGCGTGGGCGAAGGAGCGCACGCACCTGCCGGTCATCGTGGATCCTTCGCATGCGACGGGCATCCCGTCGCTTATCACTCCCATGTCGCTGGCTGCCGCGGCCTGCGGGGCGGATGGATTGTTGATTGAAGTCCACCCCCGGCCGGAGCAGGCATTGTGCGACGGGCAGCAGGCGATGTCGCCCGGGGATTTCGCTACGTTGATGCAACGGCTGCCGGGCGTGCTCGCCGCGGTGGACCGTCACCTTTGGACGCCGGCGGGGCCGGCACAGATCGCGGGGGCGCGATGAGCACCGAAGTCCGTCAGATGTTCTCCTCCATCGCCACGCGCTACGACGTGACGAACGAAGTCCTCTCCTTCGGCATCCACCGGCTGTGGCGGCGCACCGCGGTGAAGCTCAGCGGCGCGAAGGAAGGCAGCCAGGTGCTCGACTGCGCCACCGGCACGGGCGACCTGGCGCTTTCGTTCAAGCGCAAGGTGGGCTCCACGGGCCGCGTGGTGGGCACGGACTTCTGCCCGGAGATGCTGGAGAGCGCGCCGGCCAAGGCGGCCAAGGCGGGGCTGGAGGTGGAGTTCCAGGTGCAGGACGCCATGGCGCTCACCCTCCCGGACAACAGCTTCGACGTGGCGTCCATCTCCTTCGGCATCCGCAACGTGGATGATCCGGTGAAGTGCCTCCAGGAGATGGCGCGCGTGGTGCGCCCCGGAGGCCGCGTGGTGGTGCTGGAGTTCGGCCAGCCCACGGGCCCGTACGGCGCGCTGTTCCGCTTCTACAGCAAGACGGTGATGCCGGCGATTGGCGGCCTGCTCACGGGCAACCGCGCGGCGTACCAGTACCTGCCCCGCACCGCCGCGGCCTTCCCCGCTGGCGACCGCTTCCTCTCCCTGATGGACCAGGCCGGCGCCTACTCCGAGCGCGCCGCCCACCCCCTGCTGTTTGGAACCGCCTACGTCTATGTCGGAACCGTCCGTTGAGGCCCGGCGCCTCCTTGTCTCGCAAGTCGTCGCGTCGGTAGATCCCAGACTCCAGCAGGTGCTCCAGGGGGCCCTTACGTCCCCGGGGCCCTGCCCTCGCCCCGTGGGCGCGCAGACCGTCGTCATCGCGGGACACCGCGCGGCCGGCAAGACGCGCCTGTTGCCGCTCGTCTCGAAGCTGCTCGGGCGTTCTGGCCTGGACCTGGACGCGGAGCTGGAGCGCCGGCATGGGCGCCCGCTCCGCTCCTGGGTCGCGGAGTCCCCCACCACCTTCCGCGCCGCCGAGCGCGAGACGCTGGGCCTGTTGCCCTCGGGCAGCGTGGTGGCGGTGGGCGGTGGCTTCCTGTCGCACCATCCGGAAGCGCTCGCGGGGCACTTCACGCTCGTCGTCCCCGTCACCTTCGACACGTACCGCGAGCGGCTGATGGCGGACACCACGCGCCCGCGGCTGCGCACGGATGTGTCGCTGGAGGAAGAGCTCCACTCGCTGTTCCACGAACGCGAGGCGATGCACGCCCGCGTCACCACCATCTCCCTGGCGGACTTCCTCCGGGGCTGTCTTGCCCAGGAGCCCGCGTGATGGCCACCCGGCGCATCATCACCCTGCCCCCCACCCTCACCGGCGCTGACGCCGTGGCCTTCGCGCGGGACGGACTCAAGCGTGGCGCGGACATCATCGAAGTGCGGACCGACCTGCACGCGCCCGGTGACATCGACCCGGAGGCACTCGCCCGCGTGATGCCGCTGCTCGTCTCCGAGCGGGGCAAGCCGCTGCCCTCGCCGTGGGTCCAGGCCGCGTGGCGCGTGGACCGCGACGTGGAGCGCGCGCAGGACATGGACGCGCCGCCGGGGAAGCTGCTCGCGTCGCACCACGCGGAAGGGCCGCTGACGACGGCGGAGGCGCTCAAGCGCTGGTCCCGCCCCATTCCGCCGGACGCGATGGTGAAGCACGTGGAGCCCATGGATGGGCCCGCGCACCTGGACGTGCTGCTGGAGACGCAGGCCGCGCTGTCCCAGCGCTTCGGCGCCGAGCGCGTCACCGTGCTGGGCATGGGGCCCGTCGCCATCCCGGCGCGCGCGGTGCTCTCGCGAAGGAACGGCCTGGAGTACGTGGCCATGGGCGGCCCGTGGACGGCGGCCCCGGGACAGCGCCTCTTGGACGATGTGGTGCGCGAGCACCGCAAGGCGAAGGATCCGCACACGCCGCGCTTGGGCATCCTGGGCACGGCCATTCCGCACTCGCGCTCGCCGCGCATCCACCGTCAGCCGTTCGACCGCATCGACCTGGCCGAGGACGCGCCGGTGGAGGCAGTGGTGGACGCGCTGCTGCCGCACTACGCGGGCTTCGCCGTGACGAGCCCGTTCAAGATGCGGCTCGCGAAGCACACGGGCTCGAAGCTGGACGCCATCAACACGCTGGTGCGCCGGGGCTCGCGGTGGGAGTCCTTCAACACCGACACGGAAGGAGCTCGCGCCGTGCTGGAACGCCTGGGCACGAAGGACGTGGCGGTGCTGGGCGACGGCGGTTCCACGCAGGCCCTGCGGCTGGTGGCCGCTGAACACGGGCTCGCCCTGCGGGTCGTCAAGCGCGCGGAGATTCACGCACCGCTGTCCGGGGATTGGGTCTGGACGTGGCCGGACCGCGTGGCTGCCCCCGAAAACCTGAGATTCCAGGGGGCACGCGTGGCGGTGATCGCATACGGTGCGCCCGGCCGGCGCGTCGCCGCGGAGATCGTTCGCCGCGGGGGCACCCCTCTCCTGCTAGGTGCGGCGTGGTTCGTCGCCCAGGCCCGGCGGCAGCGACAACTCTGGGAAACGGCGACATGAATACCTTTGGCACCCTCTTCAGGCTGACCACCTTCGGCGAAAGCCATGGCCCCGCCCTGGGCTCCGTCATCGACGGCTGCCCCGCGGGCGTTCCGCTCACGCGCGACCTGATCCAGGCGGCGTTGGACCGCCGGCGTCCCGGGCAGTCCGCCCTGGTGACCCCGCGCAACGAGCCCGACACCGTCGAGATCCTCTCCGGCGTCTTCGAGGACAAGACGCTGGGCACGCCCATCGCGGCCATCGTGCGCAACGCGAACCAGCGCTCGCAGGACTACAACCAGCTGGCCTCCGTGGACCGGCCGGGCCACGCGGACGCCGTGTGGCGGGAGCGCTACAAGCACCGCGACCACCGTGGCGGTGGCCGCACCAGCGGGCGCGAGACGCTCTGCCGCGTCATCGGCGGCGCCATCGCGGAGGCGTACCTCGCGCGCGACCTGCCTTCGCTGAGCACCGTCGCCTACGTCTCCCAGGTAGGCGAGCTGGTCGCCCCCGTGCCGTCGCCGGGCCTCACGCGCGCCATGGTGGACGCGCACCCCACCCGCTGCCCGGACCCCGCCGTGCGCGAGGAGATGGCCCGTCAGATTCTCGCCGCGAAGGAGGCTGGAGACAGCCTGGGCGGCTCCATCGACGTGCGCGTGGAGGGACTGCCCGTGGGCCTGGGCGAGCCCATCTTCGGCAAGCTGAAGGCGCTCATCGCGCAGGCACTGGGCAGCATCGGCGCCGTCACGGGCGTCGTCTGGGGCCCGCCGGATCTGCTCCAGCGCATCGGCCAGCCCGGCACGAAGTTCCACTCCGTGAAGGACGCTTACGGCGGCATCCAGGGTGGGCTCGCCAACGGTGAGCCCATGCAGGTGCGCGCCTATTTCAAGCCCCCCGCGACGCTGGCGGATCACGCCAAGGGCGGCCGTCACGACCCGTGCATCATGCCCCGCGCCGTCCCGGTGCTGGAGGCCATGGTGTCGCTCGTCATCGCCGACCTCGTCCAGCAACTCAACGCCCGCCCCCACTCCGCATGAGCTCGCTTCCCCCCGGTTCCTACCGCCCCCCGAACGACCGTTGGGGTTCCTTCACGAAGCTCGCCGCGAAGCTGCCCGAGGGCAGTGTCGCCGTGGTGGACCGCACCGTCGCGCGCTTCCACCCCACGCTCATCCCCGCGCTGGAGGCCCGCAAGCCGCGCGCCATCATCCAGCTGCTCGGCGGTGAGCGCGCCAAGAGCCTCATCTCGCTCCAGAAGGTGCTCGCGGGCGGCATCACACTGCCGCGATCCGGCACGCTCGTCGCCGTGGGCGGTGGCACCGTGGGCGACGTGGCCACGGTGGCCGCGCACCTGCTCAAGCGCGGCGTGCGGCTGTTGCAGGTGCCCACCACGCTGCTCGCGGCGGTGGACAGCAGCCTGGGCGGCAAGGGCGCGGTGGACCTCGTCGTGCGCGGCCGCGTGGTGAAGAACCCCGCGGGCGTCTTCCACTACGCGGATGAGACGTGGCTGTGCCCGGAGCTGTACGCCACGTTGTCCGACGCACAGGTGCGCGAGGGCTCCATGGAGGCGTGGAAGATGGTCGCGTCGCTGGATGCGTCCCTCTTCAAGCGCTACGTGCGCACGCCGCCGAAGCTGGAGAAGCTGGTGAAGGACGCGCGCGGCCTGAAGGAAGGCATCTGCGCGAAGGACCCGTACGAGCACCAGGGCCTGCGCCGCGTGCTCAACTTCGGCCACACCTTCGGCCACGTGCTGGAGAGCCTGTCCCGCTTCAAGCTGTCGCACGGCGACGCGGTGGGCCTGGGCATCCTCTGGGCCCTGGACGTGGGCCGGCACCTGGGCATCACCCCGGAGCCGGTGGCGCACGAGGTGGAGCGCGCGCTGGCCCGGGGCCCGGGCGTGCTCGGCCGCGACCGCGCCGCGGAGATCGCCCGGCGCGCGTCGCTGAAGGACGTGGTCGCGCTCCTGGACGCGGACAAGAAGGCCGGTGCCAACGGCGAGCTGCGCATGGTGCTGCTCACCGCAGTGGGCACCGCCGAAGTCGTGGATGTGATGCCGAAGACGTGGCGGACCCTGTGGCCCGCCTGGACCCGTGGAGCCCGCCCTTGAGCCACGCCTCGCCGAGCCGCCTCACCGTCGACCCGAGCGCCTTGAGCGCCTCACCGCTCACCCCGCCCGTGTCGAAGTCGGACGCCCAGCGAGCCCTGGTGTTGGGACACCTCACGGGCGCCTGGCCGCTGCCGTCGGTGCAGGCGGAATCGGACGAGGACCTTCCCGCCGACGTGCGCGTGCTGCGCCGGGGCGTGGAGGCCCTGCGCCTTCCCGCGGGCCCCGTGCGCGACGTGGACTGCGCGGACGGCGGCGCCCCCTTCCGCATCCTCATCACGCAGGCCGCGGTGACTCCTGGCGTGCGCGTGCGCTTCACCGGCACGCCCCGCCTGGGTGAGCGCCCGCACGGCCCGCTCTTCACGTCGCTGAAGCAGGCCCTGGGCCCCGCGGGCCTGACGCTCACCGAAGGCACCCCGTGGCCGGTGGAGCTGCACGCGCCCCAGGACACCACGAAGGTCGCGCCGGTGTTCCGCGTGCCGGGCGCGCAGAGCAGCCAGTATGCATCCAGCCTGCTGCTGGGCTGCGCCGAGCGCTTCCTCCGGGAGAAGCGCGCGTGGAGCGTGGAGATTGAAGGCACGCTCACCAGCGCCGGCTACATGGACCTCACGGTGGCGTGGCTGCGCCGCTTCGGCTTCACCGTGGAACAGTCCGAAGGTCACTATTCCGTCACGGGTTATCAGGCGCCCGAATCCGTCCCATCACTGCCGGGCGACTGGTCTTCACTGGGTTACCTGGTGCTCATCGCCTGGCGCACGGGCGGCACGGTGGAGCGCGCGGAGCCCCAGAGCGCCCACCCGGACCAGGCGATCCTCCGGCTGGCCGCTGAAGTGGGTCTGAAGATGCTCCCGTCGGGCGCGCCCAACACCTGGCGCTTCGAGGGTGACGCCACGGGCGAGCTGCACGCGACGGGCAAGGAGTGCCCGGACCTGCTGCCCACGCTGGCGGCGCTCGCGTGCGTGCTGCCCCGGCCCACCACGCTCAGCGACGTGGGCATCCTGCGGGTCAAGGAGAGCGACCGGCTGGAGGGCATCCGCACGTTGGTGGCGGCCTACGGCGGCACCACGGAGCTGTCGGCTGGAGCCGACAGTGAGACGCTCCGCATCCTCCCTCCGAAGGTGAAGCCCGCGCGCTTCGCCATGGACAGCCGGGGTGACCACCGCCTGGCGATGTCAGCGGCCACCCTGTGTGTGCTGTCCGGGGTGCCTCTGGATCTGACGGGGCCGGAGTGCGTGGAGAAGAGCTTCCCGGGATTCTGGCGGCAGCTCGCGCGGGCCGGCGTCCGCTATTCCTGAGCGGGATCGCGGACCGGAAACTTCGCCTCCAAGACTTATCGATCTTTTTTGTTGAAAGCGTCTGCCGCCCTGTGAAATCTCCGCCCATGCCCAAGGACACGCTGACCGTCACCGACAATCGGACCGGGAAGACGTACGAGATCCCGATCGAGAACGGCTGTATCCGCACCCCCGACCTGCGCCAGATCAAGACCGGCAGCGATGACTTCGGTCTGATGGGTTACGACCCTGCGTTCCTGAACACGGCGAATTGTAAGAGCGCCATCACGTTCATCGACGGCGACAAGGGCATCCTCGAGTACCGCGGGTACCCCATCGAGCAGCTCGCGGAGAAGTCCTCCTTCCTGGAGGTCGCCTACCTGCTGCTGAAGGGCGAGCTGCCCACGCAGAAGGAGCTGGAGAACTTCACGTTCAACGTGACCCACCACACGCTGGTGCACGAGAACATCAAGTCCTTCATCGACGGGTTCCGCTACGACGCGCACCCCATGGCCATGCTGGGCTCCACGGTGGCGGCGCTGTCCGCGTTCTACCCGGACGCGAAGAACATCAAGGACGCGCGCAGCCGTGAGATCCAGATCACGCGCCTCATCGCGAAGATGCCCACCCTGGCCGCGTTCTCGTACCGCCACGCCATGGGCCTGCCGTTCGTCTACCCGGACAACGACCTGTCCTACGTCGCCAACTTCCTGGCGATGATCAAGCGCATCGGCACGAGCGCCTTCAAGGTGCACCCCACGCTGGAGAAGGCGCTGGACGTGCTCTTCATCCTGCACGCGGACCACGAGCAGAACTGCTCGACCACGTCCGTGCGCACGGTGGGCTCCTCGCAGGTGGACCCCTACTCCGCGGTCGCCGCGGGCGTGGGCGCGCTCTACGGCCCGCTGCACGGCGGCGCCAACGAGGCGGTGCTCCGCATGCTCCGCGAGATTGGCAGCAAGTCCAACATCCCGGAGTTCATCAAGCAGGTGAAGGGCGGCGAGGGCGAGAAGAAGCTGATGGGCTTCGGCCACCGCGTCTACAAGTCCTACGACCCGCGCGCGAAGGTCATCAAGCGCGTGGCGGACGAGGTCTTCGACGTGACGGGCAAGAACCCGCTGCTCGAGATCGCACTCGAACTGGAGCGCATCGCGCTCGAGGACGAGTACTTCGTGAAGCGCAAGCTGTACCCGAACGTCGACTTCTACTCGGGCCTCATCTACGAGGCGATGGGCTTCCAGGCGGAGATGTTCCCCGTCCTGTTCGCCATTCCCCGCACGGTGGGCTGGTGCGCGCAGTGGGAGGAGATGGTGACGGACAACGAGCAGAAGATCGCCCGTCCCCGTCAGGTCTTCACCGGCGCCGCGCGCCGCGACTACGTGGCCCAGGACAAGCGCACCCCCGGCGGCAAGTAGTCACCGCGGGCGGTAGCAGCCACTGAAGCACGAAGGGGCGCGGGACTCACATCGAGTCCCCCGCCCCTTTCGCTTTGCCTAGCCGTGGGCGACGCCAGGCGCGCCTGGCTCGTTGTAGAGCGCTTCGATGGCGTCCGCGTACTTCTGCTCCACCACCTTGCGGCGCATCTTCATGCTGGGCGTGAGCTCGCCGCCGTCGATGGAGAACTCCCCCGGCAGCACGCGGAAGCGCTTGATGGTCTCGAAGCGCGACAGCTTCGGGTTCACGTCCCGCTCGAAGGCCTCGTACAGGTGCTGCTGGAGCCGCGGGTCCTTCATCAGCGTGGCCACGTCCTCCGGCCAGCCCTTCTCCCGCGCCAGCTTCCGCACCCGGTCCGGCTCCAGCGTCACCAGCGCCACCAGGTAGTTGCGCCGGTCCCCCACCACCAGCGCGTGCCCCACGGGGGACACGCCCTTGAGCAGCTCTTCGATATTGGCGGGCGACGTCTTCTTGCCGCCGGAGGTGACGATGATCTCCTTCTTGCGCCCGGTGATGCGCAGGAAGCCCTCGGAATCCAGCTGCCCCACGTCGCCCGTGTGCAGCCACCCGTCCGCCAGCAGCTCCTGCGTGGCCTCCGGGTTGCGGTGGTAGCCCAGGCACACGTTGCCGCCCTGGACGAGGATCTCCCCGTCCTGCGCGATGCGCACCTCCACGCCCAGCATGGGGCGGCCTACCGTGCCCATCCGGGCGCACTCGGCGGTGCTCACCGTGGCGGGGCCGGACACCTCCGTCATGCCCCAGACCTCCAGCAGGACGACGTCGATGGAGGCGAAGAAGTCCAGCACGTCCCGGCCAATGGGCGCCGCGGAGGTGGAGAACAGCTTCGCCTTCTCCAGGCCGATGCGCGTCTTCAACGGCTCGAACACCAGCCGCCGGGCCAGCGCGAACTTGGCCTCCATGAACGACGGGACGCGCTCCTGGCTCAGGACGCGCGTGTTGCGCTCCAGCGCCGTGGCGCGGGCCCACTCCACCAGCCGACGCTTCAGGGGCGGCTGCGCGGCCAGGCCCTCCTCCGCCTTCGTCTTGAACTTCTCCCAGACGCGCGGCACCGCGAAGAAGACGGTGGGGCGCACCTCCGTGAGGTTCTTGCCCAGGGCGTCCAGCGAGTCCGCGAAGTACACCTGCGTGCCCATGAGCAGCGGGCTGTGCAGGGAGACGATCTGCTCCGCGATGTGGGACAGCGGCAGGTACGACACCAGCCGCTCGTCCTCCATGTCCTGGAAGCCCATGGTGTCGCCCAGCTGCTTCGACGTCCAGGCGAGGTTGCGGTGGCTGAGCGCCACGCCCTTGGGCTGGCCGGTGGTACCGGACGTGTAGATGAGCGTGGCCAACGCGTCCGGATGGAGCGCGTGGACGCCGTCCCAGTAGGGGGCTTCATCCGCCTTCGCGCCAGAGGCCAGCACGTCCGCGTAGCGCAGCACGCCTTCGGGCAGCGGCATGGGCGCGTCCACCACGATGAGGTGCTGGAGCGCGGGCAGCCGCTTCTGGACCTCCAGGGCGGTGGCCAGGTGCTTCGCGTTCTCCACCAGGAGGAAGCGCGCCTCGCAGTGGCCCAGGATGTAGACGAGCTGGTCCACACTGCTGGTGGTGTAGAGCCCCACCGGGATGCCGCCCAGGGACATGGCCCCCAGGTCCGCGACGTGCCACGCCTCGCGGTTGAAGCTCAGGATGCCCAGCGGGTCGCCTTCCTGGAACCCCAGCGCGTGCAGCCCCAGGGCGAAGCGCTTGACGCGCTGGGCATAGTCGAACCACGAGGTGGGGACATAGGCGCCTCCATGGCGGGACCAGAGCGCCGGGCGGTGTTCCAGCCGCGCGGCCTGGTCATGGAGCGCATGCAGCATTGTCTTGGGCAGGTCCATCTGGCGAAACGTAGTGGAAGCTCCCCGCCCGTTCCACGTCCCCGCGTCTCAGGCGTTGACAGCATGTTCACCAGCTTTGTATGCCGCGCCCGACCATGAGCATCGACTTCACCTGTCAGAAGTGCGAGGCCAGCTTCGAGTTGGAAGCCCAGGACCTCATCGAGGGGACGGAGAAGATTGTCTGCCCCCACTGCGACGCGAAGGCGCCCGCCAACCTCTCCGAGGACTTCGTCGCCGCGCTCACGGAGATGCGCGCGCAGATCGCCACCCTGAGCAAGAAGTTCGCGGTGACGATGACGCTCGAAGCCGAGGAGCTCGAGGACGAACTCGACGACGAGGACGAAGACGAGGAAGAGTCCGACGACGACGAGGATGACGACGAGGACGAGGACGAGGACGACGAAGAGTCCGAGGACGACGAGGACTACGACGACGAGCCCGAGGACGGCGACCGCTAGTCGCCTGGCGCCCCTTGTTCCCGGCTGCCCGCCCGCCCTCCAACCGGGTGGGCCAGGGCCCGGGGGCTGCTCGCGACGGCGGAGGGGCGGTGCCCTCCCGGTGAAGGGGGAGGTGCGTAGCTTAGGGATGTGAAAACGTCCAACCGCGCCAACTTCTTCGTCGCTCCGTTCACGGCTGTGGTGCTGGCGCTGGGGGGAGCGTTGTTCCTCCCCGCGTTCGGGATCCCCGGCGCCAACGCCGCCGCAGACTCAGCGGCGGCAAGCAAAGAGAGGCCCTGCATCACCGAGAAGGGCAGTGACCCCAAGGCCTGCTCGGAGCTGGTGGAGCTGGAAGTGAAGGACGTAGTGCCCTTGATGGAGGCGCAGACGCACGCCGTCGTGCTGACCACCAAGGACGGGGAGACGGTGCTGCCCCTCTTCGTGGACGAGGGCGCGGCGGTCTCCATCGCCTTCCGCCTCGCGGAGCGTCCGCCCCCGCAGCCGCTGTCGCAGGACCTGCTGGACGACGTGGTGAACAAGCTGGGCGGCAAGGTGACCGAGGTCCGCATCGACGACCTGCGCGACAACGTCTACTCCGGCCGCGTCTTCCTGCAGCAGGGCAAGAAGGAGCTGGCGCTGGACGCCCGGCCTTCGGACTCCATCGCCATGGCCATGCACAGCCAGGCCCGCATCCGCGTGACACGCAAGGTGCTGACCATGGCGGGCATCACCCGCTCGGAGATTGAGGCCCTTCAGAAGCAGCAGGACCTGGGCGTGGGCGGCAGCGGCGGCCTGGGTGAAGAGGACATGGGTCCCCTGCCCCCGCCGCCTCCCATGGGCCCCAGCGCCGGCCACCCGAAGCCTCACTCGGAGGACATCGGCATGGACCACGCCACGAAGCCGCTGATGGAGCCCATGGGCAAGGGCCAGGAGATCGACCTCTAGGCGTCCGCGAACAGGCCCGACCTGGAACGAAAAAAGCCCGGCCCCCCCTCCCAGGGTAGCCGGGCTTTCTTCGTCTCAAGCGTCTGAGAGCCACGAATGGCGTGCGCCGGCCTGCGGTAACTTTCCGTCCAGCGCGTGAAGCGAAGAGTTAGTCCTTCGGGCGCAAGCCTGTCAAGACGCCCACCCCGTGGCGCTAGGATGGGCGGACCTATGCGCAAGGCGAAGATCATCTGCACGCTGGGTCCGGCTTCGGACTCCAAGGAAGTCATCGAAGGGCTGGTGAAGGCGGGCATGAACGTGGCCCGGCTCAACTTCTCCCACGGGACGCACGACGAGCACCGCCAGCGCGTCCAGCGCATCCGCGCGGTGTCGAAGAAGCTGGGCGTGCCGGTGGCCATCCTCCAGGACGTGCAGGGCCCCAAGGTGCGCCTGGGGCGCTTCGAGGGCGGCCAGCTGATGGTCACGGCCGGCGACACGGTGACGGTGACGACGCGCGCGGTGCTGGGCCAGGGGAAGATCATCCCCACCCCGGTGCGCACGCTGCCCCGGGACGTGGAGAAGGGTCACGAGGTGCTCCTCGACGACGGCCGGGTGCGCCTGCGCGTGCTGAAGGTGAGCGGCCAGGACGTGTCCTGCCGTGTGGAGGTGGGCGGGCTGCTCAAGGACCACAAGGGGCTCAACCTGCCCGGCACGGCCATGTCGGTGCCCACGCTGACGGAGAAGGACAAGGTGGACCTGGCGTTCGGCCAGGAGGTGGGCGTGGACTACGTGGCGCTGTCCTTCGTGCGCTCCGCCCAGGACGTGCGCCAGGCACGGGCGCTGGTGGCGAAGGGCAAGCCGCCCATCATCTCCAAGATTGAAAAGCCCCAGGCGGTGGAGAACCTGGAGGCCATCGCCGCGGAGTCGGACGGGGTGATGGTGGCCCGCGGCGACCTGGGCGTGGAGATGCCACTGGAGCAGCTGCCCGCCATCCAGAAGCGCGTCGTGCGGGAGGTCAACCGCATGGGCGGCATCGTCATCGTCGCCACGGAGATGTTGGAGAGCATGGTGCTCAACGCCCGGCCCACGCGCGCGGAGGTGTCGGACGTGGCCAACGCCATCCTCGACGGCGCGGACGCGGTGATGCTCTCCGGGGAGACGGCCGCGGGCCGCTACCCCGTGGAAGCGGTGGCCACCATGGCGCGCATCGTGGAGGAGACGGAGCGCACCGGCCTCATCACCCTGCCCCACTCCCCCTTCGAGCGCTCCGAGGACCTGGGCACCGGCGTCGCCGCGGCGGCGGTGGCCGCGTCCCGGCAGCTGAACATCGGGACCATCATCGCGTACACGGAGAGCGGCCACTCCGCGCGGCTCATCTCCGAGTTCCGCCCCGGCGCGCGCATCCTCGGCCTGACGCCCAACGCGGACACGGTGAACCGGATGGCGCTGTACTGGGGCGTGACGGGCCACCTGGTGAAGCGCGTCAGCACCACGGAGGCCATGCTCAAGCAGGTGCGCCGGCTCTGCCAGGAGCTGCGCTTCTGCGAACCCGGCGCGCCCTTCATCCTGGTGGCCGGCGTGCCGCTCAACGTGCCGGGCAACACCAACATGATGAGCATCCACCGCATCTGAAGCGGCATGCGGTGGAGGCTCAAGGGCAGAGGGCCCTCGCTAGAGGACCTTCTGCTCGAAGTCGTAGATCTTCTCCACGGACAGCTGGCGGTAGCGCTCCACGTTGAGGGCCCGGCGGGCACACTCCCACACCAGGTCCTTGGCGGGGCGCTCCGGCTCCTTCTTCTTGCGGCGCTTCACCTCGGCCTTGATGGACTTGAGGGCCAGCGCCGGGTGGTAGCAGAAGGCGGAGGAGAACAGCAGGTGGCCGCCGAAGGGCACCAGGCGCGCCTCCAGCACGTCCCCCGTCTCCAGGCCCGCGATGTGGCGGCGCTCCGTCACGTCGAAGTCCTTGCCGGAGAAGAGCTCGCGCAGGCGCACCATGCCCTTGGCCAGCTTGCGCACCTCGAAGAGACCGTGGACCGTCTCCGTGAAGCTGCGGAAGGCGTTGGCCTCCTCCGGCGGCGCGGACTGCAGGCGCTGCTCGTACAGCTCCGCGGCCGGCGTCTTGCCCGTGAGCGGCGAGACGCGGTCGTAGAGGTAGTAGTCCAGGAACGACGCCATCCGCAGCTCGAAGAGCTTGTCGTCCTCGAAGACTTCTCCGGTGAGGCGGAAGTACTCCGCCTTCGCCTCCAGGAGGTCCGGCTTGCGCGCCTCCGAGCTGCCGAAGGCGATGAGCTGGTCCAGGTAGGGCTGGTACGACATCGGGGTCAGCGCGGTGTCCATGGCCGGTGCGAGCCTCTTCCTACGAACCCGCCATCAGCGTCGCGAAGCGGCTGAACAGGTAGCGCGCGTCGTGAGGGCCGGGCGAAGCCTCGGGGTGGTACTGCACGCTGAAGGCCCGCGCGTCCGGAACGGCCAGGCCCTCCACCGTGCCGTCATTCAAGTTGATGTGCGTGACGACGGCCTTGCCCTTGAGGCTGGCGTCGTCCACCGCGAAGCCGTGGTTCTGCGCGGTGATCTCCACCTTGCCCGTCGTGAGGTCCTTCACGGGCTGGTTGCCGCCGCGGTGGCCGAACTTCATCTTGTACGTCCGGCCGCCCAGCGCCAGCGCCATGATCTGGTGCCCCAGGCAGATGCCGAACACCGGCACCTTGCCCAGCAGCGCCGCCACCGTGCGGTCCGCGCCCTTCACCGCGGCCGGGTCGCCCGGGCCGTTGGCCAGGAAGACGCCGTGCGGCTTCTTCGCCAGCACCTGCTCCGCCGTGAAGTGGGAGGGAACCACCGTCACGCGGCAGCCCACGTCCACCAGGTACTGGAGCATGGAGCGCTTGAGGCCGTAGTCGTACGCGACGACGTCGAACTTCAGCTCCGGCTCCGGGCGCTTGTCACCGGTGGCCAGGAACACGTCCGGCGACGGCGTGGTGAAGAGGTAGGGCTCCTTGCAGGACACGCCCGTGGCCAGGTCCAGGCCCTCCATGCCCACGGCGGTGCGCGCGCGCTCGGACAGGGCGGCGGCGGACACGTTCTCCGTGGAGATGATGCCCGTCTGCGCGCCGTGCGTGCGCAGGTGGCGCACCAGCCGGCGGGTGTCCACGCCTTCAATGCCCACGCGGCCGTGACGCGCGAGGTACGCGTCCAGCGTCTCCTGCGAGCGCCAGTTGGAGGGCGTCTTCGTCAGCGAGCGCACCACCATGCCCACCGCGTGCGGCAGTCCCGCCTCCTCGTCCGCCGCGTTCGCCCCGATGTTGCCCATCTCCGGGTACGCCATGGTGACGATCTGCCCCACGTACGAGGGATCCGTGAGGATCTCCTGGTAGCCGTACATGGACGTGTTGAAAACCACCTCGCCCACCGTCTCGCCGGAAGCGCCAAAGGCGCGTCCCTCGAACGTGGTGCCATCCGCCAGTGCGAGTACCGCCCGCTTCGTCATCACCGCGACTCCTTGAGCTGACCGTCCTCGAACACACACCGGCCGCCCACCCACGTCTGCGTCACGCGACCCTTCAGCGTGCGCCCGTGGAAGGGCGTGTTGCGACTGCGGGAATAGAACCGGTGGGCATCCACCGTCCACTCCTCCGAAGGTGACACCAGGGTGATGTCCGCCGGGGCACCAGGCGCCAGGTGACCGCCCGGCAGGCCGAATACCCTCGCCGGCCCGTCCGACAAGAGCTCCACCGCCCGGCGCGGCGTGAGCACGCCCTCGTGCACCAGCGCCAGCGTGAGCCCCAGGGCCGTCTCCAGCCCGACGATGCCGTTGATGCCCTTCTCGAACTCCACCAGCTTGTCGGACACGCCGTGCGGCGCGTGGTCCGTGGCGATGGCGTCCACCGTGCCATCCACCAGCGCCTCGCGCAGCGCCTTCACGTCCACGTCACTGCGCAGGGGCGGCGCCATCTTCGCGTGGGTGTCGTAGTCCCCCACCGCCCGGTCATCCAGGGTGAAGTGGTGCGGCGCCACCTCGCAGGTGACGCGCAGGCCGCGCGCCTTGGCCTCGCGGATGAGCCGCACGCTGCCCTCGCAGGACACATGCGCCACGTGCAGCCGCCCCTTCGTCTCCTCCAGGAGCACCAGGTCGCGCGCCACCATGGCCACCTCCGCGGAGGAAGGAATCCCGCGCAGGCCCAGCCGCGTGGACGTGGCGCCCTCGTGCATGGCGCCGCCGGCGGACAGGGTGAGGTCCTCCTCGTGCACCATCACCGGCACGTCGAACTGGGTGGCGTACTGGAGCACCCGGCGCATCAGGCCCGCGTTCATCACCGGGCGGCCGTCGTCGGTGAGGGCCACGCAGCCGGCGCCAATCAGCTCGCCTGCTTCCGACAGCTCCTCGCCCTTGAGCCCCTTGGTGATGGCGCCGGCCGGGTACACGTGGCACAGGGCCGCGTCCCGAGCGCGCGACAGCACCAGCTCCGTGACGAGCGCGCTGTCGTTCACCACCTTGGTGTTGGGCATGGCCACCACGCCGGTGAAGCCGCCCGCCACCGCCGCGCGGCAGCCGGTGAGGACCGTCTCCTTGCCCTCTTCTCCCGGCTCGCGCAGGTGCACGTGCAGGTCGATGAAGCCCGGCACCAGCCACTTGTCGGTGGCGTCCACCACCCGCGCGTCCTTGGGCGCGGGAAGCGGGCCTTGCGACACCTGGGCCACCCGGCCGTCCGTCACGAGGACGTCACGAACGCCGTCCACGCCATTGCGCGGGTCGATGACGCGCGCCCGCTGGAAGAGCACCGTGGTCATGATGCGCACGCCTCCAGGACAGCCCGGCGCACCGCGACGCCGTTGGCCACCTGCTCCAGGATGACGCTGCGAGGCCCGTCCGCCACCACCGGCGACAACTCCACGCCGCGGTTGATGGGGCCCGGGTGCAGCACGACGGCTTCCGGCTTCATCCGCTCCGCGCGGGCGGGCGTGATACCGAACAGCCGCGAGTACTCCCGCTGGGACGGCAGGAAGGCTTCCGACATGCGCTCCGTCTGCAGCCTCAGGCACATCACCGCGTCCGCCTGGGGCAGCACGGCGTCCAGTTGATGCGTCACCTCTCCGCCCATCTCCTCCAGCCCTGGCGGCAGGAGGGTGGGCGGTCCGCAGAGCACGACCCGGGCCCCCAGCGCCTTCAGGCACAAGAGGTTGGAGCGCGCCACGCGGCTGTGCTGCACGTCGCCGACAATCAGCACCGTGCGCCCGTCCAGGCGGCCCCAGCGCTGGCGCAGGGTGAAGGCGTCCAGCAGGGCCTGGGACGGGTGCTCATGCGCCCCATCGCCCGCGTTGACCACCGCGCACCTCACGTGCCGGGCCACGAGCCCCGGCGCGCCGGAGGAGCGGTGGCGGATGACGATGACCGCCGGCCCCATGGCTTCGATGTTGCGCGCGGTGTCCAGGAGCGTCTCCCCCTTGGACACGGAGGAGCCCGCGTAGCTCCAGTTGAGGACGTCCGCGCCCAGCTTCCGCGCGGCCACCTCGAAGGAGGAGCGCGTCCGGGTGGAGTCCTCGAAGAAGAGGTTCGCCACGACGCGGCCCCGCAGAACGTGCGAGGCATCCGGTCCGCCGGGCAGGTGCGCCTGGGCGCGGTCGAGCAGTGCTTCCAGCTCGTCCCGCCGCCAGCCTGCGATTCCGAGAAGATGTCTCATGGGCCGGGGCCGCCGCGTACCGCGCGCCGCACGTTGCGTCAAGCACGGCGCGTGGCTGCGACCCGTCCAGCGTCCGTCAGCGCACCGGCTCGAAGAAGCGGTCGACCCTCAGGCCCGTGCCTCCGAACAGATTGCCCAGCAGGCCACCCCAACCGAGCGACAGCCAGACGACCATGGCCTTGCCCTTGATGTGGCCGTACGGCACGTAGGCGACCTCGGCGCCGCCCGGGCCGCCCAGGTTGTAGCGACTGTCCGCGCTGTTGTCCCGGTTGTCGCCCATCACGAAGACGCTGTTGGCGGGCACTGTGTAGGGGCCCTCGTGCTCGCGGCCCGGCAGGCGCATGGGGTGCTGGAGCGACGAGTGCACCACCTCGCCCAGGGTCTCCCGGTAGAGCACCTCTTCCTGGTCGAACCAGCGGCCCGTCAGGTCGTCCTGGTTGTGCACCACGTAGTCCGGCGTCACCAGCGTGCGCGGCTGCGGCTCGCCGTTGATGCGCACCACCCCGTCGACGATCTCCACCGTGTCGCCGGGGATGCCGATGACGCGCTTGATGAAGTCCTTGGACTCGTCCACCGGGTTGTTGAAGACGATGACGTCCCCGCGCATGGGCTCCCGCACGATGCGGAACGGGACGAAGTTCGTGTACGGGATGCGCACCCCGTAGATGAACTTGTTGACGAAGACCTGATCGCCAATCTGCAGCGTGGGCAGCATGGAGCCGGACGGGATGCGGTACGGCTCGATCAGCACCGTGCGGATGATCACCGCGATGAGCAGCGCCTTGCCGAAGCCGCCCAGGAAGTCCCACACGGACTGCTTGCGGTACGCGCCCAGGTGCTCCTGGGTGAGCTTCTCCAGCGCCTGGGTCTCCGTGCGCAGCAGCTCCGCGTTGGCCGCCACGGACGCGGACTCCACGCGCAGGGCCTGCTCGGTGATGCGCTCCGCCACGGCCGGGGACACCTTCGCCCCCAGGCGCGCGAGGATGCGCTCGTCCTCGGAGATGAGCTCGTGCGCCTCGTGGCGCAGCGTGCGCAGCAGCGATTCCTTCCGGGAGGCGTTGCGCCACACCAGCAGGCCCACGAAGGCCAGCACCATCAGCAGGCCGAAGCCCTTGATCAGCGGCTGGGCCCAGGACGCGGTCCCGGGCGCCATCTCAATCAGCGTGACGTAGGGGATGAACGCCAGGCCCACACCGCACAGCGGAGCCCAGAGGCTGGTGAGCAGCTCGCGCCACATCAGCTGGCGGCGAGCCTTGAGCTGCTCCGGAGTGCGGCGCGCGGCCATGGCCGCTCCCAGCTTCATGGAAGGACTGGCCGTGCTCATAGGGCTTACTGCTCCGTCTTGAGGACCGCGAGGAAGGCTTCCTGCGGAATCTCCACCGTGCCCACCTGCTTCATGCGCTTCTTGCCCTCCTTCTGCTTCTCCAGGAGCTTGCGCTTGCGGCTGATGTCGCCGCCGTAGCACTTGGCAAGGACGTTCTTGCGCATGGCGGAGATCGTCTCGCGGGAGATGATCTTCGCGCCGATGGCGGCCTGGATGGCCACCTCGTACATCTGCTTGGGAATCACTTCCTTGAGCTTCTCGCAGACCTCGCGGCCGCGCAGGTACGCGCGCTCGCGGTGCACGATGACGGAGAGCGCGTCCACCGGCTCCCCGTTGATGAGGATGTCCAGCTTCGCGAGGTCCGCCTCCGCGTAGGAGGACAGCTCGTAGTCCAGGCTCGCGTAGCCGCGCGACACGCTCTTCAGCCGGTCGAAGAAGTCGAAGACGACTTCCGCCATGGGCATCTCGTACGTCACCTGCACGCGCGTGCCGCTGGAGCCCAGGTACTTCATGTCCTTCTGCACGCCACGCCGGTCCTGGCACAGCTTCAGGATGGCGCCCAGGTGCTCGTTGGGCACGTGGATGTGACAGGTGAGGATGGGCTCCTCGAACTTGGTGATGTTCTGCGTCGGCGGCAGCTTCGCCGGGTTGTCCACCAGGAGCACTTCATCCTTGGTGGTGGTGATGCGGTAGACCACCGACGGGGCCGTGGTGATCAGGTTGAGGTTGTACTCGCGCTCCAGGCGCTCCTGGACGATCTCCATGTGGAGCAGGCCCAGGTAGCCGCAGCGGAAGCCGAACCCCAGCGCCGTGGACGACTCCGGCTCGTAGGTGAAGGCGGAGTCGTTGAGCGTGAGCTTCGCCAGCGCGTCGCGCAGGTTCTCGTAGTCGGACGAGTCCACCGGGAAGATGCCGGAGAACACCATCGGCTTGACTTCCTTGAAGCCCGGGAAGGGCTGCTCGGTGGGCCGCGCCTCCTCCGTCACGGTGTCGCCGACCTTCGCGTCCTGCAGCTCCTTCACGTTGGCGACGAGGACACCCACCTCGCCCGCCATGAGCTGCGTCACCGGGCGCGAGAACGGGCTGAACACGCCCAGCTCCTGCACCTCGAAGACCTTGTTGTTGCTGAACATCTTGATCTTCTGCTTCAGCTTCAGCGTGCCTTCCAGCACGCGCACCAGCGTCACCACGCCCCGGTAGTTGTCGTACCAGGAGTCGAAGATGAGCGCCTTGAGCGGCGCGGACGGCGAACCCGTGGGCGGCGGCACGCGCTTGACCACCGACTCCAGGATGTCGTGGATGCCGATGCCCTCCTTCGCGGAGGCCGGCACCGCGATGGACGCGTCGATGCCGATGACGTCTTCAATCTCCCCGCGCGTGCGTTCCACGTCCGCGGAGGGCAGGTCGATCTTGTTGATGACCGGGATGATCTCCAGGTCGTGTTCCAACGCCATGTAGACGTTGGCGAGCGTCTGCGCCTCCACGCCCTGCGTCGCGTCCACGACGAGCAGCGCGCCCTCGCACGCGGCGAGGCTGCGGCTCACCTCGTAGGCGAAGTCCACGTGTCCCGGCGTGTCGATGAGGTTGAGGACGTAGTTCTGGCCGTCCTTGGCGGTGTACGTCATCCGCACGGACTGGGCCTTGATGGTGATGCCCCGCTCTCGCTCGATGTCCATGTTGTCGAGGAACTGGGCCTGCGCCTCACGCTTGGTCAGCGTGCCTGTCTTCTCCAGGAGGCGGTCGGCCAGCGTCGACTTTCCATGGTCGATGTGGGCGATGATGCAGAAGTTGCGGATGTGCGCGTTTTCAGCCGGCATGGTCAGGGCGCTCGTCGGTCGCGAAGCGGGCGTAGGTAACACCGAACCGCCTGAAAATCCACGACCGGCGCACACCTGCCCGCCGGGCACTCCACCCGCCTGACGCCCCTTGTTCCCCCCGGCATCCAGGCCGGGGGGACTTGAGCGGCGCGACGACGGCCCGGACTCAGCCCCGGGCGCGGACGGGCCCCGCGGCCTGCTCGCGGAAGAACTGGAGCGTGTGGCGCAGGCCCTCCGCCAGCTGCACGGACGGCTCCCAGCCCAGCACCTTCTTCGCGTGCGCCGCGTCGATGCAGGAGCGCAGCTGCTCGCCCGGCTTGCCCGGCGCGTGCGCGGCCTTCAGCGAGCTGCCGCCGGCCTCCGCGATGAGCTCGTAGAGCCGGTTGATGTCCGTCTCCACGCCGGTGCCGATGTTCGCGGCGCCCACGTAGTCGCTCTGGAAGGCCAGGTAGTTGGCGCGGGCCACGTCCGGACCGAAGACGAAGTCACGCGTCTGCTTGCCCTCTCCGTAGATGGTGCAGCCCTGCCCCGCGATGACGCGCTGGCTGAAGATGGCCACCACGCCGGCCTCGCCGTGCGGGTTCTGCCGGGGGCCGTACACGTTGGCGTACCGCAGGGCGACGTACGGCAGGCCGTACTGCGCGCGGTAGTAGCCCAGGTACAGCTCGCCCGCCGCCTTGGAGACGCCGTAGGGCGACACCGGCCGCTGGGGATGGTCTTCGCGGGCGGGGAAGTAATCCTGCTCGCCGTAGATGGCGCCGCCGGTGGAGCTGAAGATGACCTTCTTCACGCCGGACTGGCGCGCGGCCTCCAGCAGGTTCGTCATGCCGCGGATGTTCACGTCCGCGTCGAAGCCGGGGTCCTCCACGCTGCGGCGCACGTCCATCTGGGCGGCCAGGTGACAGAGCACCTGGGGCTTCTCCGTGCGGACGAGCTCCGCGGCTTCCGGGCTCCGGATGTCGTGCACGGCCAGCCGCACGCGCGGATCCAGGTTCTCCTTCTTGCCGCTCGACAGGTTGTCCAGCGCGATGACCTCGTGGCCATTGCGCAGGAACTCATCGCACACGTGCGAGCCGATGAAGCCCGCGCCGCCCGTTACCAGGACTTTCACGCCGTTCTCCCCAGGCCCGGCTGCCACGAGGGCCGGGCCGACTACCTCGCGTTCACTCGCGCGCGGCCAACCTAAGTCCCAGAGGGGCGACCGGCAACCTCACGGAAGTAGGCGATGGTGTCCCGCAGACCATCTTCCAACTTCACCTTGGGCTCCCACCCCAGCAGCGTGCGCGCGCGGGTGATGTCCGGCTGACGCTGCTTCGGATCATCCTTGGGCAGCGGGTGGTAGACGATCTGCCTACCCCCACCGGCCGCTTCGCGCACGGCCTCCGCGAACTGCTTGATGGTCATCTCGCGCGGGTTGCCGATGTTCACCGGGCCCCGGACGTCCGACAGCGCGAGCCGCACCAGGCCGTCCACCAGGTCCTTCACGTAGCAGAACGAGCGCGTCTGGCTGCCGTCACCGAAGACGCTGAAGTCCTCGCCCTTGAGCGCCTGACCCACGAAGGCGGGCACCACGCGGCCGTCGTTGAGGCGCATGCGCGGGCCGTACGTGTTGAAGATGCGCACGATGCGGACGTTCACGCCGCGGCTGCGCTCGTACGCGGCGCTGATGGCCTCCGAGTAGCGCTTGGCCTCGTCGTACACCGAGCGCGGGCCAATGGGATTCACGTTGCCCCAGTAATCCTCCTTCTGGGGGTGCACCAGCGGGTCGCCGTACACTTCCGACGTGGAGGCCATGAGGAACACGGCCTTCTTCTTCTCCGCAAGCTTCAGCGCGTTCTCCGTGCCGATGGAGCCCACGCGCAGCGTTTCGATGGGGAGGTTCGCGTAGTCGATGGGCGACGCGGGCGAGGCCAGGTTGAGGACGAAGTCCACCGGCCCGTCCACCTCCAGGCCTTCCGTGATGTCCTGGTTCACGAACTGGAAGCCCGCGCGCGGCTTGAGCGTGCGGACGTTCGCCTCATTGCCCGTGATGAGGTTGTCCACCGCGAGGACGGACTCCGCGCCGTCATCCAGCAGCCGCTCACACAGATGCGAGCCCACGAATCCGGCCCCACCCAACACCACCGCCCGCTTGCCACGCATGCTCGTCACGTCACGCCTCGTTCGTCAGGAGAGTTCGTCGAAGGTTGCCTGGCCCGGCAGCTGCGCTTTGTACTTCTCCAGCACCAGGTCGATGCCCTGCCGGATGTATTCGGCCACGGGCACCTTCGACTTCTGGTTCAGCGCCTTGAGCAGTTCGTTCTGCTCCGGAGTGATGTAGATGGTGGTGCTGACTTTCTTTCGGGCCATGGCGATACGTGAAAATATATGGAATGACGTGGCCTGCGAAAGCACGGAAGTGAAGCGGCGCGAACATGGCGCCCCACCTGCTCGGGAGGCACCTTGGCTTCTAGCAACCGTTTGATTTTCCTGGGCTTCCTGGCTGTAGGTGCGCTCGCGGGCTGCGCCTCCCAGAAGGCCGTGGAGACCCATGACGCAGTGCGCAAGCGCCCCGAGGGGGAAGCTGTCCGGGGGAAACAGGACCCGGGGGAGACCGTCACGGAGCTGGACGCCAACGGCGACGGCCGCACGGACGTCTGGGAGTACCGGCTCAAGGACGTGCTGGTGCGCAAGGAGCTGGACCTGAACTGGGACGGCCGCGTGGACGTCACCCAGTACCTGGATCCGCAGGGCGCGAAGGTCCGCGAGGTGATGGACCTGGACTACGACGGCAAGGTGGACGCCACGTACCACTACGCCGAAGGCAAGCGCACGAAGGGTGAGCGCGACCTGGACGGCGACGGCCGCTCGGACTCGTGGCTGTACTACGAGAACGACACGCTCGTGCGGAAGGAGCGCGACGCGAACCACGACGGCCGGGTGGACTACTGGGAGTACTGGGAGAACGGCCAGGTGGATCGCATTGGCGAGGACCTGGACGGCGACGGCACCGTGGACCAGTGGACCCGCAATCCGAACGCGGCGGCGAAGTCCAAGGAGTGACGTCGGAGGCCCGGCCGGCGCACCGTGAAGGCGCGCCAGCGGGCTTCACAGCGGGGACTACGGAGCGCTGGTGCCCGTGCGCCCGTAGGAGTCCTCCAGGCGCACCACATCATTCAGCTCGGGGGTGCTGACCTCGAGGATGTCGCAGTCGGTGATGGCGACCATGCGGTGCTTGGTCAGCGGCTTGATGTGGTAGCTCTCACCGGGATTCATCTCCTTCTCGATGAGGCCCTGGCCCTCGTCCACGACGAAGAGGAGCTTGCCGCTCTGGACGTGGATGGTCTCGTCCTTCACGTTGTGGAACTGGAGGCTCAGCTTGTGGCCGGCCTTCACGTGCAGGAGCTTGCCCACGTAGCGCTCCGTGTGGGCCCAGATGAGCTCGTGGCCCCAGGGCTTCTCCACCCGCTTCGTCGTCGTCATTTGCTTCGTCTCTTCCTTGCCCAGCAGCGCTAGTTCGTGCCGGCCACGTACGCGTCGAGCTGGGTCTCGCGCTTGAAGTCCGTCAGGTACCGACCCGCGGCTTCCTTGCTGGCGAAGCTGCCCATCCGGACGCGGTACCAGGTGCCCTTTCCGGACACCTCCGCCGTCAGGATATAGGGGGCATAGCCCTTGTCGCGCAACCGCGCGGCGAAACGGTCGGCGTCCTGGCGGCTCTGGAAGGCGGAGAGCTGGAGTGTGAACGCCCCACCCTTCACGGCCTCCGACGGACGCGGCGGCTCCGCGGGCAGCGCCTGGGCCCGGGCGATGGCCTCCTTCATGCCCCCGTCACGCGCGGCGGTGCGGGTGGCGACCGGCGTCTCCTCCACCTTTCCCTTCACCGGCTCCACCACCTTGGGTTCTGGCTTCGGCTCAGGCTTCGCGGCGGCGACCTTGGCGGGCTCTTCGACCTTGGGCTTGGGCTCCGGCTTCGCGAGCGGCTTGCCGTTGGCGATGGCGTCCTCCTCGGCGGTGTCCATCGCGGGCAGCTCGCCCGTGTCGGGGTCCGGCGTGGGGGCCAGGGCGGCGGGCTTCGCGGCGACCTTGGGGGCTTCCGCGGGCTTGGGCTCCGGCTTCACTTCGGGCTTCGCGGCGGCGGCGACCTTGGGGGCCTCCGGCTTCGCGGCGGGCTTGGGCATCGGCGGCAGGGGCTCGGAGCCCGTCTTGCGGGTGAGCTCGTCCGGGAAGGTGAGCGGCGGATCCTGGCGCGCGTCGTTGAGGACCTGCGCGTTGGCGTCCAGCGCGGAGAGCAGGTCCGGGGCTTCGGCCGTCTGCGCGTCGCTGGAGAGCTTCTTGCCCACCACCACGCCCAGCACGAACACGGCGCCCATCACGACGATGCCGGCGATCAACAGGCTGACGATCTGCCGGTTGTCCAGCGAGACGTCGAACTTCTCCTTCATCCGATGGGCGTCACGCATGGCGGGGCAGACCTCGATCGCGCGCTCACGGCCCGTGTAACGGCCTGTAGCGACAGCGTGCGCGCAAGCTACGCCCCACCCCCAGGCGGGTCAAATTCGCGGAGGCAGTGGAACACGCGGCGCGCGCGAGGCCGGAAGTCCGGCCCCGGCTGCATCAGTGAATGACGGAGGACGCGCCAGGTCGGCTCAGACGATCCACCCGCCGCCGAGCACGCGATCCCGGTCGTAGACCACCGCGGCCTGCCCCGGCGTGACGGCGCGCGCGGGCTCGTCGAGCTTCACGGACACCAGCCCGTGCTGCGAGATGTGGATCCGTCCCGGTGCGCCCGCATGGCGGTGGCGGATCCGGACCTCCACCGCCTGTTCGGGCGGGGGCGGCCCGTCCACCCAGTGCGGCTGGAGCAGGCCGAACTGCGCGCGGCCGGTGCCCTCCGCGGGGCCCACGACGACGCGGTTCGTCTCCGGATCCAGGCGCTGCACGTAGCGCACTTCGCCGCCGCCCAGGTTGAGGCCCTTGCGCTGCCCTACGGTGAAGCGGTGGATGCCGTTGTGCGTGCCCAGCACCTTGCCCTCCGGATCCACGACCTCTCCGGACGGCTGGGGCCCGGCAACCTTCTCCACGAACCCGGCGTAGTCGCCGTCCGGCACGAAGCAGATCTCCATGCTCTCCGGCTTGTGGGTGGTGGGCAGGTGGTGGCGCTCGGCGACGGCGCGCACCTCCGGCTTGGTGAGGTGGCCCACAGGGAAGAGGACGTCCTTCAGCTCCTCCTGGCCCAGGGTGAAGAGGAAGTAGCTCTGGTCCTTGGCGGCGTCCACGGCGCGGCGCAGGTGGAAGCGGCCGTCCACCTCCTCCACCTGGGCGTAGTGGCCCGTGGCGAGCCGGGCGCCCAGGGCGCGCGCGCGCTTGAGGAGGAAGTTGAACTTCACGTCGCGGTTGCAGCTCACGCACGGGATGGGCGTCTTGCCGCCCAGGTACGACTGGACGAACGGGTTGACGACCCGGTCCTGGAAGATCTCCTCGGCGTTGGCCACGTAGAACGGAATGCCCAGCGTCTGGGCCACCGCGCGGGCGTCGTCGATGTCGTCCGGACTGCAGCAGCTGCCACACTTCGCGGCGCCCTCGTAGGACCAGACGCGCAGGGTGATGCCGATGACCTCGTGGCCCTGCTCCTTGAGCAGGGCGGCGGCGGCCGAGGAATCCACTCCGCCACTCATCGCAACGACGACTCGCATGGGGCTCCTTCCTACACGCCCCCAGGCCGCGACGCACGGCCAGAGGCGCTCCGGGCCCCCTCCCCTGCCCTCCGGCCGGGAAGAGGCCCCCGTGTCATGAACCGCGCGCCGCCCAGGCCGTGAGCAGGGAGCGGAGCGCATCCGCGGTGTTCAGCGACGGGTCATCGAGCACGGATTCGACAAGGTACCGGGTCGCCTCGCCCACCTTCGGCGAGGGGCCGATGCCCAGCGTCTTCATGATGTCGCCCCCGGTGAGCGCCAGCTCCTTCGCGGACAAGGGGGGCTTCGCGGCGGCCAGCGCCTCCAGCCTCCCGGCCAACGCCTCCACCGCGGGCAGGCGCTCCGGGGCCCGGACCTGGACGCGGGCCTTCGCCACGGAGAGGAGCGCGGGCAGGTTCACCAGGCCCACGCGGGCGAGCAACCGGCGCAGCGCGGGGTCCGCGTCGTCCACGCGCGTCTCCAGCTTCGCGTGCTCGACGAGCAGGCCGATGAGGTCCGCGGACTTGTTGGGGAACTTCAAACGCAGACACAGCTCACGGGCCTGCGTCGCGGTGTCGATGTCCGCGAGCAGCGTGGCCACGCGCAGGTCCGCGTCCAGTGGCGCGGCCTGCACGGCGGCGCGGGCGAGCCGGGCGGCTTCCACGTCCGCATGAGCCACCTCCGGAAGGAAGACCTCCATCAGCCCCGTGTCCGCCAGCAGGTGCAGCCCCATCTCCGCGCGGGGGGACAGCAGCAGCTTGAGCAGCTCCTCGCGCACGCGCTCCAGCGCGACCTTGCGGAACACGGCCAGGGTCGCGGGGATGGCGTCGCGGGTGTCGGGGTCCAGCGTGAAGCCCAGCACGGCGGCGAAGCGCACGGCGCGCAGGGGGCGCAGGCCGTCCTCGGAGAAGCGCTCCTGGGCGGAGCCCACGCAGCGGATCAACTTCGCGGGCAGGTCCACCTGGCCGCCGAACGGATCCACCAGCTCGCGGTCCAGCGGGTTGTACGCCATGGCGTTGATGGTGAAGTCGCGCCGCGACAGGTCCTTCACGATGTCCCGCTCGAAGGACACGGAGCTGGGGCGCCGGCCATCCAGATAGTCCCCTTCCGAACGGAACGTCGTCACCTCCACGTGGTTGCCGCCGGTGACGACCGTGACGGTGCCGTGCTGGATGCCGGTGGGGATGACCTTGCGGAAGGCGCGCTGGACCTCTTCTGGCAGCGCGCTGGTGGCGACGTCGAAGTCCTTCGGATGGACCTTGCGGACCATGTCCCGCACGCAGCCGCCCACCAGGTACGTGGGGTGGCCCAGCTCGCGCAGGCGGGTGATGACTTCGAGCACGGGCTTCGGAATGTCGGCGTCGTGGAGGTTGGCGATCATGTCCGCGAGGGTGGGAGGAGACGGGCGCGTACGTTGCCGTCTTCCGGCGGGCCTTGCCACTGCGATGGCCCTCGCGAAGGCCGGCATACGACAAATGACGTATACGTGTGCAAATGAAAGTCTTCAGGAAACTCCAGCCCACATGCCCCGACAATCATTTCAACGCATCACCTACCGCGGGCAGGGGCCAACGGGCCGCCGCCCCCAGCGAGGCAAACCATGTTCAAGGTCACCAGCAACCACACGTTCAAGAACCCCTCCCGCCTGCAGATTGATCAGACGACGCAGGGCAAGACGAGCGACTACAGCCACGCGGTCAGCGGCGTGAACCAGATCCTCGACAAGGGCAACTTCGGCATCTCCGACCGTTCCAAGAACAGCGTCATCGACAACGTCAAGAAGGTGGAGACGGGCGCGCGCAGCGAGGTCAACGCGCACCAGCGCGAGGCGCTGAACTTCGGCCGCGACGCCTTCGTGAGCTTCAGCAAGGGCCAGTTCAAGCAGGGCGCGGTGGAGGCCCTCGGCTCGGGGCTCAACGCCGCGGCCTCGGGGTTCAAGTCCACGTACACGCCGACGCCGCACGAGAAGCAGGGCATCGACCCCTGGTGACCCCTGCCTGCTGACAGGCCAGGCATCACGCACGGCGTCTGGCGGGTGCATCTGTTAACGATGCGCCCGCCATGTCCGAATCCCGAACCACCGCGGTGCACGTCCACGACGCCTGCGAGGTGTACGTGGGCCGTGCCTTCCGCGCCTGGGCGAAGCCCGGGCCGCTCAACCCCGTGCCGGGCCACGCGGACGTGCTGGCCGCGTGGCTGGAATCAGGGGATTGATCAGTGACGCGCGCTCTCCCGTTCGCGAGCCTGCGCGGGCTGGGACGTGAGCGTCGCCTCCACCTGCCTCCGCGTGCCCAGGGCTTCCGACAGCGTCACGCAGGCCTGGGCGATGGCGTTGCGCGCGGCGAGTGAGTCCGCCAGCGGATCCAGCATCACGAAGTCGTGGATCATCCCATCGTACTGGAGGGCCAGCGTGGGGACGCCCGCGTCCACGAGCCTGCGCCCGTAGGCCTGGCCTTCGTCGCGGAGCACGTCGCACTCTCCATTGAGGATCAGCGCCGGGGGCAGGCCTCGCAGCTGCGCGTCGGTCGCGCGCAGGGGGCTGACGGTGGGCTCCGTGCGGACGGTGGAATCCGGTACGTAGTTGTCCCAGAACCACTGCATGCCGCTGCGGGTGAGGAAGTAGCCGTCCGCGTAGCGCGCGTAGGACCCCGTGTCGAAGCGGGCATCCGTGACGGGATAGAACAGCACCTGCTGCAGGATGCGCGGACCGCCGCGTTCCTTCGCCACCAGCGTGAGCGCCGCCGCCAGGGTCCCGCCAGCGCTGTCTCCCACCACGGCGATCCGCTGTCCATCCAGGTCCGCTTCGCCGCCGTTCTTCGCGACCCATTGCAGCGCGGCGTAGGCCTGTTCGATCTGCGTGGGGTACTGCCCTTCCGGAGCAGGCGTGTAGTTGACGAACACGACCGCGCACCGCGCGCCCACGGCCAGCTCACGGATCAACCTGTCGTGCGTGTCCTTGTCGCCCAGCACCCAGCCACCGCCGTGGAGGTAGAGCACCACCGGGAGCGTCTCCGACGCGTCCGCGGGCCGCACGATGCGGACGGAGACCTGTCCGTCAGGGCCCACCGGCAGGGAGCGGTCCTCGATGCGGGCCGGCTTCCGCGCGCTCTTTCCCGCCTGCACGCTCCGGAGCACGCCGCGCGCCTCCGCGGGAGACAGGGTTTCGAGCGCGGGCCCGCCCGCCTTCTTCAGCTGCTCCAGGAAGGCACGGACGTGGGGATCCAATCCGGAGTCGGAAGGCTGCTTCGTGTCGGTGGGCATGGCGTCTCTCCTCCTGGGCCGAGAATGGCCACGCACGACAGGAGTGGGAGACGCAGGCACACGGTGGGCTTGTCCGACGCGCCGCATCTGCTATTTACAACTATGCATGTATTTCTAGTTTATCACGGAGAGTGTCATGTTCGCCGTCAAAGGTCGTCAGCATCCAGAGCGGCGTGTTGAACAAGTACCTGCACACCGAGAATGGCGTGCACATGGTGGCGGCGCTGACGCCGAAGATCCCTGGAGCAAACGCGTCGGGTGGCTTGCCTGCCGGACGCTACGCGGTGCGCTTCCGGGCTGATGCGGTGCCCGGCTACAAGGTCGCGTGGCTGCTCTGGCCGGACAGTGAGGTGTGGCCGCGCGATGGAGAGATCGACTTTCCGGAAGGCGACCTGAACGGCACCATCTCCGGGTTCATGCACCGGCAGAACGGGACGTCGGGCGGGGATCAGGACGCGGCCTCTTCGAGCGCGCGGTTCACGTCCTGGCACACGGCCATCATCGAATGGAGCCCGGGACGCTGCCGCTTCATCCTCGATGGCACGGTCATCCTGGACAAGACCAGCCGCGTGCCGAACACGAGCATGCACTGGGTCATCCAGACGGAGACCGACCTGAGCGGCACGCCGCCGAGCAACAGCGCCGCGGGCAACGTGCAGATCGACTGGGTCGCCGTCTGGGTGCCGAAGTAGCACGGGCATGATGCCGTCGGGCATTCCTCTCATGGGGGATGCCCGTGCGCTCCGCGCGGTGGGAAGGAATGACGCGGGCCTGATCCACGGGCCCCTCTTTCCCAGACAGCGGAGTCGCCATGTCGGTCCAGTACGATCCCAACATCATCACGAAGCACGCGCAGGCGCTGTACAACCGGGCCTCCGGCATCATCTTCGCGTGGAGCGTCATCGGCTTCATCGCGGGACTGGTGATGACGACAGCCATGAACACAAACGCACCAGGTCTCATCGTGGTGCTGGGCGGACTGGTGGTGGCGTTTATCGGCGCCATGTTTGGCCGGGGCCGTGCCTTCGCGCTCCAGCTTCAGGCGCAGGTGGCGCTCTGCCAGGTCGCCACGGAGGCCAATACGCGAAGGGCCGCGAATTCAGCGGCTGCCGCGGTGCCGACCACCGCCCCTGAATCGGTGAATCGCGCGGGCTAGCTGATTCGATGGCTGCGGAGCTGCTAGGACGGGCCCCATGGGACTTGATGCGAGTTACCAGGCCCTTCCCGGCGGTTCCCCGCTGCTGGAACTGGCGCGGCGGAACATCGGCGTGGGCGAATGGCTGTGGTCCGTCAACTCGCGGCTCCGGGATCCGCGTGAGGAGAACCTTGCACCAGGCGACCCGGAGCCAGGCGAACTCCTGCTCCTGAACGCCGTGAAAGAGCTGTTGCGTACCCGCCCCGACCTGGGGACGCAATACGTGGACCTCGACCGGAGGTGGGATCACCTGCACTTCGTCCTGTCCGACCGCCGCCGGAACCCGCAGAAGTTCGAGGGCGACGACTCGCTGGCCGGAATCGCGATCAAAGGTGAGGAGAAGATCGCCTCGCATGTGACGGGAGGACAGGGCACGCCCATTCGCTACACGCGGCCGGAGACGGTGGAGCGCATCGCCCGGATGCTGGAGGCCGTGCGGTTCGACACCCTTCGCGAGCACTTCACCTACGAAAGCATGAGCGAAACGGGCGTCTACAAATGCCCGCACGAGAACTTCATCGATGAGAACTGGAAGTGGCTCACCGAGTACTTCGACCGCTTCCGCGCCTTCTACGTCACGGCCGCGAAACACGGAGACGGCGTCCTCGTCTGCGTGGACTGATTCTAGCTCAGGACCTGTTTTTCCCGCACCCTGAGACAGGTCCGGGTGTCTTGATACACCCGATTTGTGTTCATGTTTCATGAAAGGAATCCAGACACCGCGTGCCATTGTCGCGGGCCCATTTCCCGGGAGCCCACATGCGCACCTCTTCTTGGATGTCCCTGGCCGTCGTTCCATTGCTGTTGAATCTCGCGTGCAGTCCCGAGAGCGAGCTACCCGAAGAGGACGCCGTGTCCTCCCAGTCGTCCGCGCTCGTCTTGTCCGGTGGTTCGATGCTGTCCGCGCGCTACCAGCACACCGCCACGCTGCTCGCCAACGGCAAGGATGATGGGACAGGCCGCGGTGCGGCTCGCGGATGGCCGCGTGCTCGTGGCGGGTGGAAGCAATGGCACGACGTCCTCCAGCAACCACGCGGAGATCTGGAACCCCACCACGGGGACGTGGACCACCGTCGCGTCGATGAACACGGGCCGCAATGGCCACACCCTGCAACTGCTCTCCAGCGGCAAGGTGCTGCTGACGGGCTATGCCACCGCGGCGGAGCTGTATGACCCAGCCGCCAACACCTGGACGAACACCGGCGCCACGGCCGTCCAGCACTTCTCCGCGCCGTCGGTGACTCGGCCGGATGGCACCATCCTGATGGCGGGTGGCTCCTACAACACGATGCAGGTGGAGCTGTTCTCCCCCGCGACCAGCACCTGGAGCACGGTGGGGACGCTCTCCCAGTCCCGCGTGGACCACCCCACGGTGGCGCTGGCGAACGGAAAGGTCCTGTTCCTCGGAGGGACGACCTACAACGCCCAGGGCAACATGCAGGCGCTGGCGAGCATCGAGGTCTTCGATTCGTCCGCCACGTGCACCCCGACGACGTGCGCGGCGCAGGGCAAGACGTGCGGAACCATCTCCGACGGCTGTGGTGGCACCCTCACCTGCGGCACCTGTAGCGCCGGACAGGCCTGCTCCGCCAGCAACGTCTGTGTCGCCGCCTCCTGCACCCACAACGTCTGTACGACGGGTTCGTCGCTGAACAAGGATTGCAACTCCTGCACGTTCTCGGTGTGCAACCGCGACCCGTACTGCTGCACCACGGCCTGGGACAGCATCTGCGTCAGCGAGGCCAACTCCTGGTGTGTCATCGCGCAGCCGGGCTGCGTCGTGAGTCAGTAACAGTCACTTCCGGGTCGGCCTCCGCAGCGTGGAGGCCGCCCGGGTTTCCGCTACGCTGCGCCGCGCATGAAATACACGTTCGTCTTCACCACAGCGGCGGCACTCCTCACCTTCCTGGCGCAGCGGATCCAGGGCTTCGGCTGGCTGCTGCTATGGCCCGCGCTGAGCTTCGCGGTGGTTGCGCTCGCGTACGCCGGACTGGGATCAAAGGCCTTCGGGAAGCAACCGGATGGACGCATGCGGCCATGGGCCGTGTTCGCGCTCCTTCCCTACCTGCTGCTTACGTGGGGGACCTGGCATCTGGCGCGGCGCTCGTCGCGGGAGCGTGCCTTTGACGAAGTGGTGCCCGGGGTCCTGGTGGGACGCCGATTGCTCCCTGGCGAGCTGCCCTCGGGTGTCACGGTCGTGCTGGACCTGACTTCCGAGTTCATCGAACCGGAAGGCATCCGCGCCGCTGGCCGGTACGTGTCCCTGCCCATCCTGGACGCATCGACGTTGCCCGTGGAGCACGTGGTCCCGGTCCTTCGGGAGCTGGCCGCCCTGCCCGGGTCGGTCTACGTCCATTGCGCGCAGGGACATGGGCGCACCGGGATGATCGCCGCCGCGCTCCTCGTGGCGCGGGGGGATGCTCCGGATTCAAAGGCGGCACTCGCTCGGGTGCGTCAGGCTCGGCCCGGGGTGCGGCTCTCCGCGTTGCAGGAGCGTGCGCTCGACGCGTTGTCGGCGGCACTCCGCTCCCATCCCTGAGCCGCGAGGCCTGAAAACACCAGGCCCCGCGGGTGCTCAGGACCGCTCAGCTCTCGACGACAGGAGGCTGCTCCGCGTCGCAGACCGGCGCGGTGTCCTCGGACTGCTGGGCCTGCTCCGTGGAGACGGCAGCGGTCTCCTTGCACTGCGGCGGATAGGCAAACGCGGCGGCAGGGGACACGGCGAGGACGGCGGACACGGCCATCAGGGACTTCCTCAGCGCGTTCATCGGCATTCCTGTTGTGAGGGGAATGTGCCTGCGCGAAAGGCCGGCATGCCTCACAGCAGATGCCAGCCCGGGGAAACAAATACAGACACCCAGCACCAACAGCGTCTTCAGCTGAACGTTCGCATCGCCCTCAAGTCTGAACTGTGAAAGTCAATAGCGGCAAGCCGCGATATCCAGCGTCCGTGGCGGGAACCAGACTGCGCGCCCACCTTTTCGTTGGAGCCGCCATGTTCCTCAGCCGTCTGTTGGCCGTTGCCGCTGCGTTTGCCCTTTCGCCCACGGCCAGCTTTGCCATGCCCATCCAATGCAGCCAGGTCTGTCCCGAGACCTACGAATGCGACATGGCGTGCGGCGAGGGCTATCGCCTCACCACGTGCCAGGCGGCGGGCTACGCCTGCTACTCTCCGGCCAGTGCTCCTGAATCGAGCGGCGAGGCACTGGTTTCGGCCTGTTCGGACTGCTCCGACGCGCGAACCAACTGCCTCTGGAACGCGGCAACCGGCGGCTCCGCGGACGTCCAGTCGTGCGTTGACGCCTACGTCGCATGCGCCGCGAGTTCCTGCGGGAGCGCGGATTAGCGCGCCACTTTCAAACTGCGTTTAACAGCCTGTTGGTCTCCCGGGGTCTAGTACTCCCGGGAGCCCGGCCGTATCTCTCCGTGCAAGAACGCACACGGGAGAGAACACGATGCAAAAGCGCAGACTCGGAAACAGCGACCTGGAGGTCTCCGCCCTCGGGCTTGGCTGCATGGGCATGAGCCACGGCTTCGGTCCGCCGGCGGACAAGCGGGAGATGGTCTCCCTCATTCGGACGGCCGTCGACCGGGGCGTCACCTTCTTCGACACCGCAGAGGTCTACGGCCCCTTCACGAACGAGGAACTCGTGGGGCAAGCCCTGTCTCCCGTTCGCGGGCAGGTGGTCATCGCCACGAAGTTCGGCTTCCACTTCGACTCCGATGGGAAGCAGGCCGGGCTGAACAGCCGGCCAGAGCACATCAAGCAGGTCGCCGAGGCCTCGCTCAAGCGGCTGAAGACCGACACGATCGACCTGTTCTACCAGCACCGGGTGGACCCGGAGGTGCCCATCGAAGACGTCGCGGGCGCGGTCAAGGAGCTCATCCAGGCAGGCAAGGTCCGGCACTTCGGCCTTTCCGAAGCGGGCGTGAAGACGATCCGCCGCGCGCACGCGGTCCAGCCGGTCACCGCCCTCCAGAGTGAATACTCCCTGTGGTGGCGTGAGCCCGAGCAGGAGATCCTCCCAACCCTCGAAGAGCTCGGCATCGGGTTCGTTCCGTTCAGCCCACTGGGCAAGGGCTTCCTGACTGGCAAGCTGAACGATGCGTCCCAGTTCGAAAAGGGCGATATCCGCAACGTCCTGCCGCGCTTCACGCCGGAGGCCCGCCAGGCGAATCAGGCCTTCGTGGACCTGATTGGCAGGGTCGCCGCCCAGAAGAATGTGACGCCGGCCCAGCTCGCGCTTGCCTGGGTCCTGGCGCGGAAGCCGTGGCTCGTTCCCATCCCGGGCACCACGAAGCTCCATCGCCTGGAAGAGAACCTCGGCGCACTCCAGGTGACGCTGGCGCCTGACGAGCTCCGCGAGCTCACCGACGCGGCCTCGAAGCTCACGGCGCAGGGAGATCGCTACACCGAGGCAATGCAGAAGATGATCAACCGCTGAGCGCGGCCGCGGTCGCGTTCACAAGGCCTTCACAGCCAACTCGCGCGCCGCCTCGACGAAGAGTCGCAGCGGCGCGGAGCGCTGCGCACGGCTGGGGTAGTAGAGGAAGAAACCGGGCACCGTGGGCGCGTAGGCCTCCAGCACCCGCACGAGCTTCCCGGTCCGCAGCCGCGCTTCCACGGCTGGCTCGAAGGCATACGCCAGTCCCACGCCCTGCTCCGCCAGGTCCAACGTCAGGTGACTGTCGCTGCTGACCACGCCTCCTCGCACCGGCACACGCCAGTTCCTGCGGCCCCGCTCCAGCTCCCATGCATAGAGCGTCCCGGTGGAACGCATGCGGAACGTGATGCACTCATGCTTCAGCAGGTCCTCCGGGCGCTGGGGCGTCCCGTGGCGTTCCAGGTAGCTGGGGGCGCCCACCACCACGAAGCGGAACTCATCCGTGAGGCGCACCTGGACCATGTCGCGCTCGATGGCTTCGCTCAGCCGCACGCCCGCGTCGTAGCCCTCCGCCACGATGTCCACGAAGCGCTCCTCGATGACGACCTCCACCTCGATGCGCGGGTGACGCGCGCGGAAGGTGGGGACCACCGGGGTGATGAGGTAGGGCACCGCCGCCCGCGGCACGGACAGCCGGACCCGACCCACCGTCTCTCCCGGCTGCGCGGCCACCTCCCCGAGCGCGGCGATCGCCTGCCCCATCGCGGGTCCCGCGGTCTCCACGAGCCGCCGGCCCGCGTCCGTCAGCGCCACGCTGCGCGTCGTGCGGGTGAGCAGCACCACGCGCAACTGCTCCTCCAGCTGCCGCACCGAATGACTCACCGCCGCCGTGGAGACGCCCAGCTCGCGCGCGGCGCCGCTGAAGCTGCTCAGGCGGGCCACGACGAGGAACACCTGGAGCTGCGTGAAGGGTGCCGTGTTCATTCTCGAGGACCCTCTTGGGCTTCACTGTTCAGCAAGCATCGCGAGGCTACGGACTTCCCCACGCGGAGTCACCCGCGCTCACACGGCCTTGGCCGCCAGCTCCCGCGCCGCCTCCGCGAAGAGACGCAGCGGCACCGAGCGCTGAGCACGGCTGGGGTAGTAGAGGAAGAAGCCGGGCACGGTGGGCGCGTAGGCCTCCAGCACCCGCACGAGCTTCCCGGTGCGCAGCCTCTCCTCCACGGCCGGCTCGAAGGCGTACGCCAACCCCACGCCTTGCTCCGCCAGGGTCGCGGGCAGATGGATGTCATTGGTGACGACGCCGCCGCGCACCGGCACGCGCCAGTTCTTGCGCCCGCGCTCCAGCTCCCACGGGTAGAGCGTTCCGGTCGTCTGGGAACGGAAGGTGATGCACTCGTGCTTCAGCAGGTCCTCGGGACGCTGGGGCATGCCGTGGCGCGCGAGGTAGCCGGGCGACCCCACCACCACGAAGCGGAACGCCTCCGTGAGCCGCACCTGCACCATGTCGCGCTGGATGGACTCGCTCAGGCGCACGCCCGCGTCGTAGCCCTCCTCGACGATGTCCACGAGGCGATCCTCGATGACGACCTCCACCTCCACCCGTGGGTGTCGTTCTCGGAAGGTGGGGACCACCGGGGTGATGACGTAGGGCACCGCCGCCGTCAGCACGGACAGCCGGACCCGGCCCACGGCCTCTCCGGGCTGCGCGGACACCTCGCGGAGCGTGGCCAGCGTCTGCCCCACCGCCGGGCCTGCTCCCTCCACGAGCCGCCGGCCCACGTCCGTCAGCGCCACACTGCGCGTGGTGCGCGTAAGCAGCACCACTCGCAGCTGCTCCTCCAGCTGCCGCACCGCCTGGCTCACCGCGGCCGTGGAGACGCCCATCTCGCGCGCCGCGCCGCTGAAGCTGCGCAGCCGGGCCACGGCGAGGAACACCTGCAACTGCGTGAAGGGGGCCGTATTCATTCGCGAGGACCGTATCCGAAGCCACTGTTAAGCACCCGTTAAGAGCCTATTGGCTTCTCGCGCGTAGTCATCCACGGGGCTGGCGCGTATCTCTCTGCGCACGTGAACGGGGCCCACCGGCCCCATTGCTCCTGGAGAAGAGACTCATGCCCACCGCCAACGCCTACGCCGCCACCTCCGCGAAGTCACCGCTCGGCCCCCTGGCCATCCAGCGCCGGGAACCCGGCCCGCGCGACGTGCTCATCGAGATCAAGTTCTGCGGCATCTGCCACTCCGACATCCACACCGTCCGCGGCGAGTGGGGCGAGACGACCTACCCCATCGTCCCCGGCCATGAGATCGCCGGCATCGTCACCAGCGTCGGCGCCGAGGTGAAGAAGCACGCCGTCGGCGACCGCGTCGGCGTGGGCTGCATGGTTGACGCGTGCGGCGACTGCTCGTCCTGCCGCAAGGGCGAGGAGCAGCACTGCCTCAAGGGGTTCGTCGGCACCTACGGCGCCACCGGACGGGACGGACAGCTCACGCAGGGCGGCTACTCCACCCACATCGTCGTGACCGAGGACTTCGTCCTCAAGATTCCGGAAGGCATCTCGCTCGAAGCCGCCGCGCCGCTCCTGTGCGCGGGCATCACGACGTACTCGCCGCTGCGCCGCTGGGGCGCGGGCCCGGGCAAGAAGGTGGCCATCGTGGGCCTGGGCGGCCTGGGGCACATGGGCGTGAAGCTCGCTCGCGCGATGGGCGCGGAGGTGACCGTCCTGTCGCAGTCGCTGAGCAAGAAGGAGGACGGCCTGCGGCTGGGCGCGCACCACTACTACGCCACCAAGGACCCGGAGACGTTCCAGAAGCTCGCCGGCACATTCGACCTCATCGTGAACACGGTGAGCGCGAAGATCGACGTGGACGCCTACCTGTCCCTGCTGGCCCTGGACGGCGCCCTGGTCAGCGTGGGCGCGCCTCCGGAGCCGCTCTCCCTCAACGCGTTCTCGCTCTTCATGCCCCGTCGCGTGTTCACCGGATCGCTCATCGGCGGCATCCCCCAGACGCAGGAGATGCTGGACTTCTGCGCCCAGCACCACATCGGCGCGGACATCGAGGTCATCCCCGCCAGCAAGATCAACGACGCCTACGAGCGCGTCCTCGCCTCCGACGTCCGGTACCGGTTCGTCATCGACACGTCGACGCTGAAGTAGCTCAGGACCTCACGACGCCGTCGAAGACGCCGTAGCCGCCGGGGATGAAGAAGTCCTTCCCCGGCTCCAGGCCGAAGGCGTTCATCACCGTCGCCGCGATGTCCTGCGAGCGCGGCGCACGGGAGCCGCGGCTCCCGTCCTCCTCCACCAGCGCCACCGGCGCCCCCATGGGCGAGCCGTTCATCGTCTCGTCGTAGCCGCCGAGCATCTGGTTGCCCTGGATGCCGCCGCCCACGAGCAGCGCGCACGTCGCCGGGTGGTGGTCGCTCCCCTGCTTCGGGAACGTCCGCCCGAAGTCGCTGTAGACATACACGAGCGTCTCATCCAGCAGCGACCGGGATGGGTCGGACTTGCTCGGGGTGAGGCTCATCTCGATGCACAGGCGCCCCACCATCTCCAGCGCGATGCGCAGGTGGTTGGTGTGCATCTGCACGCCGTTCGCGGTGTGGGTATCGAAGGAGTTGTTGTTGAAACTCGTGGCCCGCAGGTTCACGGACGTCACCAGGTCCGACTTCAACAACTGCAACGCGAAGTCATACGAACCCATCGACGAGCCCTGGCCACACGAATCCGCGAAGCCGATGCACGCGGACCAGTCCACCGGGTAGCGAGGGTCCGCCTTGAGCTTCTCCCACGACGGCGTGGCGGCCAGCACCGATAGGATGTCGCGGCGGATGGTCCGGCTCGCGCCCTTGTAGGTGTCGTAGAGCTGCTCGAGCATCGCGTCCGTGCCGCTCGTGGAGATGCCCCGCTCCTCACGGAGGGCCTTCAGGATCGCCGCGTCCACCGCCGTCGCGGGCACCGTCCCCGGAAGCGCCGAGCCGTCGAACGCCAGGTCAGGCACGTCGTCGCGCGTGCGCAGACCGTTCCAGGCACCGCCGCGCCGGTCGGACAGCGTCGGCTCCACCGTCGACGCGGAGCGCAGCACCGTCGGGTTCGCTCGCGCGGGCAACCCGAACGCGGTCGGCAGCGCACCACCCAGGCTGACGTTGGGGATGGAGCGGTCCGGGAAGCGCTGGGCCATGGCGTTGGCGATGACCGCCTGCACCGCCGGAGCCCGGAAGCTCGAACCCGCCACGCCGCACATGCTGGCGACGATGCCGCTCGCGTGCGCTGCCGTGTTCTGGTCCGCGCCCACCAGCAGCGCGGCCTTCTCATAGAGCTTGTACGTGGGGTCCGCCCACGAATAGCCCCACGGCCGGTACCGCTGGTTGTTGTTCGCCGCGGGGTTCGTGCCCTGCGAGTCGGAGGGGTTCGACCAGTTCCAGTAGATGGGCCCGCGCAGCTTCCGCACGGGCCCCGGCGCGTCCAGGTCCACCGGCGAGCGGTCGAAGTTCTCCACCTGTCCGGGCGCGTAGCCCACGGGGATGAGGCCCCCCAACGGCGCCGGGATGAACTTCGTGATGCCCGCGCTCGACAGCGGGGAGAAGAAGCTCTCCCAGTGCAGGCCTCCATCCAGCCAGATTCCCAGGAGCTTGGTGGGACGTCCCGGCGTGGGCGCGGCCGAGGCCGTGGACAACCCGTAGCGCGCCATGAGTCCCATTTGCGTGGCCCCCAGGGCCAGCTCGAACAGCTTGCGACGCGTGAGCTTCATGGTTGCCCCTTCAGTAGAAGATCCAATGCGGGTGGCGGATGAAGTACGAGCACACGCCCACGTAGGCGGGCTCGGTGTCCGTCGGGGTCGAAAGCGGCACGAAGACATCCGCGTAGAGCGCGTCCACCTGCGCATCCGTGAAGCGCTCCCCCAGGAAGCGCAGCGACCAGCGGCGCAGCGTGGCCTTCACGTCCACTGCGTCGGCTGTGCGCTTGGAGCCCGCGGGGAAGAGCGCCGTGTTGCCCGTCTTCGCCAGGGCCAGGCGGCACCAGCGCTGCGACACCTGCGTCAGCGTGAGCGCGAACGTGGGGGACGTGGTCCGGTCCGGCGTCGACTGGTTGAACACCGAGCCTCCGCCCAATCCGTAGAAGCGCTCGCCCGTGGTGTGCTGCCGGGGAGCAGGCACCGCGTCCGGCGGCTGCATCGGGTAGCGCTCATCCTCGTAGGACTCGGCCATCGGGATGCCGAACTCCGTCGCGGAGGAGAAGAAGTCGTCATGCGTGAGGCCCAGCTGCTGGTAGAGCGCCCGCTGCACCTGCGTCGCGCTCATGCGAGTGATGCGCGGCGCCTCGGGGTCCGGGCGCGCGTCGCGCTGCTGGGTGGAGAGCGATTGGATCCACGCGCGGACGTCCGCGACGGACAGCTTCGCCGTGCCGTCGGAGACGAGCTGCGCGTAGGACTTTTCTCCAATGGGCATCTGCTTGAACGCGGCGCTGCCCCGGCCCTCCAGCAGGCGGATCAGCTCGCTTTCTTCCGGGCTGCCCGCCTTCACCAGCCGCGGGTCGGACACGAGCAGGCTCTGGAACGCGTCCACCGACGCGAAGTACCCACGCGCGCCCTGCGCATGGCAGCCCTCACAGTGCGGCTGGAGGCCCTGCATGATGCGCACGGTTTCGGAGCTGGCCGGGGTGCCGCAGGCCTTCTGGGCCTGCGTGGACGGAACGGACGCGGTGCCATCCCTGCCGCACGCGAGCGACACGGGGAGCACGAGCAGGAGGAGTGCGAAGCGGTTCATTTCAGCGCCCCCGCTGGAAGAGGTGGGACTGCGTGAGGGATTTGACGAACGGGCGGACCTTGCGGCCCCCCGAGACGAAGCGCTCCACCTGCGCGTCCAGGTAGCCCGCCTCGCGCGCCGGGTCGATGTCCCGTCCCAGCACCTGCGCATGGAGGTGCCGAACCACGCAGCGGTCGAAGGCTCCCGCCGCGACGATGAGCTTCGCGAAGCCGAGGGGACCCACCGTCCCGTCCCCCACCTGCCCCAGCAGCGTCTGCTCTGGAGGGAGGAAGTCGATGAAGAGGGCCTCGGGGTTCGCCTGAGCCTGGGCCTCGGTGATGGGCGTGAGCATCGTGTCGGCCACGTACCACCGGTTCCAGTGGCTGAACGGATCCCCGCCGTAGGGGTACTCGCCCCGGCGCCACGAGACGGGCCAATGCCAGGCGGTGCCCACGCCGGGCATCAGGTACTTCGCGCCATGGCCCTCGGTCGCCGAGCCCTCCTTCGCGAAGCGCTTGAAGTGGATGGCCGCGGGGTCGAGCCGGCGGTGGCAGTGCTGGCAGGGACCCTCGGTGCCCGGATCGCGGCGGTACTCGTTGAACTTCTGTCCCAGGGGCGGCGCGAGGACCTCGCACGCCAGCGTCTCCAGGGCCCGCGCACCGCGCACGCGCTCGCGAGGATAACCCGCGAGGAACCCCATGCTGGTGAGCATGCCCGCGGCGGGAATCCCCCGCGCCGGAATGACCGTCGTGCGAGGGTCGTAACGATAGTCGCGCTCCGCCAGGAGGAAGGGGTCGCGCGCGGGGACCTGATACTCGCGCCAGGCGAGCGGATCCCCCGGAGCGTGCTCCGGATCCACCGGCGCGGCGGAGAAGCGCGACGGCCGCCACCAGGAGTCATCATCGAGCAGTCCGGTCGCCCCGCCCTCGATGCCCTGCATCACGTACGCGGCCTGGAGCCGGGTGGGCGCGACGGAGTAGCTCCCGAGGATGAGGTCCGTCACCGGCCGGTCGTGCCACGCGAGGTGGGCGAAGAGGCGGGCGGGCTCCTCCGCGACGAGCCGCCGCTGGCCCTGCTCGTGGTAGTGCAGGTAGTCCTCCCAGCCGGCGTACTGCTGGAAATCGGCGTGGCAGCGCACGGCGTTGGGGCCGCAGCCGCACGTGCCCACCGGCCCGGCGGTGGCGCAGGTGATGGGCACGGGGTTGCCGTTGACGGATCCGGTGCCCGTGGCGGAGGCGTTGGCTGCGGACCCCACCAGCGTCACCGTGGTACCCGGGGCCCACCATGGCTCCACGGCGCGCTCGTCCACGGGCGTGCCATCCGCCTTCACCCCGTTGCAGGCGATGTCGTCGCCCCGGAAGTACTTCCAGGCGCCAGCCTTCGCGGTGCCCGCGGCGCAGCGCTGGATGGACCGCTGCTGCTGCAGGCCGTACTCGGGCGCGTCGGCGGTGAGAGGGACAGGCGGGATGTTGAACCAGTCGCGCGCCTGCTCGAACATCGTCCGGTAGAACACGGGCTGCCCGAGCGTCTCGTCGACGAAGTGCTCCACGAAGGCCCGCTGCGCGGCGTCGTCTCCCGCGGCTTCGAGCGCGGTGAACTCCTCGTCCGCCGGCGGCGTCCCGCGCAGCGCGAGCGAGGCCCGCCGCAGCAGCCGACTGGGAGCGAGCATGTCGTTCTTCTCGCCCGCGTCGGGGTCACCGGAAGGCGTGGGGTCCTCACAGCCGGCGTCCGGCGATCCCGAGGGATCCACGTCATTGTCGGACGGCCCACCCACCACACCGGTGCAGGCCGTCCAGAGGACGAGGATCAGGGCCCACCCGACGGAGCGTCGCCAGGTGCCAGGTGCCGTCGCGTCGCGCGAAGTCATGCGCCGCCGCAAGGCAATGCGTGTGCCAGATGCCCGACACTGCGGGGATTCCTTCTCTCACTCTGAGAGAGCACGCGTCGCCGTGCGAACCGCGATGAATGGCGATGGATCTCCCCCACACAGTGAGGCCCGTCCCCCCCATTTCGTCGGGGTGATCCACGTCACCCTGCCGCGCCTTCATGCTGTCGCCGTCCAGGCGAAGTGCTGCCACCCCTGGACGGGATGATGAGGGTGGCGCTTTCTCTAGGCTCTCCGCCGGTGGCCGGACGTCTCCGGCCCTGGGGGAGGCAGCATGAAGCAGACACGCGGATTCGCCATGGTGATGGCCGTGACCACCTTGCTCACGGGAGCGCCCGACGTCCTGGCCCGTGACGCGGTTCGTTCCGAGGCGGAATCCAAGGTGATCTTCACCACCGGTCATGACGTCCAGTGCGGTGACATCCTCACCGAAAACACGCTCCTCACGCATGACCTCAACTGCCCGGGCTCCGAGCCCTACGCGCTCTGGCTCAATGGCGCGGACATCCTCCTCGACCTGGGCGGATACACCATCCGCCGCACCGGCCCGGAGGTCGGGGGTTCAAATGGCATCCTGGTCGTCGACGCCAGGATGATCCGCAATGGCACGGTTCAGGGTTTTGGGTACGGCATCGTCACCACCTTCAGCTCGCCCACGCAGAACCTGCGACTGCACGAGCTCGCGCTCCTCGACAATGGTTACGGCGTCTACAGCTCTTCCAATACGAACTTCCTCATCACCGACTGTCGTCTGACCGGGAATGGCCGGGGACTGGGCAGCGAGTTCGATTCGTCCACGGGACTGTTCGACGTGCGCTCCTCGATCTTCACCGACAACGGGATCGCGATGGTGGCGGACTTCCATCACATCGACGTGATCGACTCCACCTTCACGTCCAATGGGTTGGTCAGCTACTGCTTCGGTGCTTCCTTCCGCTTCAGGGCAAGCACGATCGCGTGGAACGACGCCGTGGGCAGGATGCAGGTCGACCAGGGCGGCCCCTACACCTGCGGCGAGATGCGGTTCGAGAACTCGCTCATCGCGAACAACGCCGCGTTCGCGCCCGCCGACCGGCCGGTCTGGGAAACGAACAGGCTCGCGATGATCAACACCCTGGCCGTCAGCAATGGTCTGGGTCTCCAGGTCACGGCCCTGACGGTGTACGTGGATGGCAACACGTTCTATGACAACGGAGGCGGACTGACGCTGTCCGACCTCCCGGCGCCCGTCCCCGTCCCGCTCACGGGCATCGTCCGCGGCAACCAGTTCCTGAGCAATGACGGGGATGGACTCCGGGTGCAGCCGCCCAGCACGCCCACGGTGCTCAACAACGTCGCCCTGGGCAACGCGGGCTTCGGCATCTACGCGCCGACCGCCTTCGATGGCGGCGGAAACGTCGCGCGGAACAACACCGCGGGCAACTGCGTGGGCATCGTCTGCGCCCTGTACTGACGTCCCTGCCAGCGGCGGAGCGCTCCGGCTGCCCTGACTGAAACAATGAACCTCCAGACACCTGCACGCACCCGGGTCGCCTTGAGGCGCACCCGGGTCGTTTCACTAGCGTGGCCTCCGTTCATTCCACCCCGGAGGTCGCGACATGGAAGAGGAACGCGGAAGGGCCTGGGTGCCCTGGCTGGTGACGGCGCTGGTGGCGGTGCTCGCGGGCCTGGTGCTCTATCTGTCGCATCGCAGCACGACCCGCGCGGACGCGGAGGCGGCTGCTGCCACTGCCAAGGCGAACGAAGCAGACGCCGCGAAGCAGCAGCTGGAGGCGAAGCTGGCCGCGCTGGAGGCGGAACACGCGAAGCTGACCACGGAGAAGGATCAGCTCAACACGGAGAAGGAACAGCTCAGCCAGACGGTGCAGGAGCAGGAGGCGGAGCTCAGCCGACTCAAGGCCACCTACGAGGACCTCCAGGACAAGCTGAAGAAGGAGATCGCCGAGGGCGCCATCCGCCTGTCCCAGGACGGAGGCCGCCTCCAGGTGGACCTGGTCGATAAGGTCCTCTTCGATTCAGGCGACGCCAGCATCAGCACGCGCGGCCAGGAGGTCCTCACCCGCCTGGGCGGCGTGCTGTCCAAGGTGGATGACAAGCTCATCCAGGTGTCGGGCCACACCGACGACTCGCCCCCCACGCAGAAGCTCCAGGCCACGTTCCCCACCAACTGGGAGCTGTCCGTCGCGCGCGCCGTCAACGTGGTCCGCTTCCTCCAGGAGAAGGGCGGCGTGCCCGCGAAGCGCATGCTCGCGGCCGGCTACGGCGACACGCGGCCCCTGGGGGCCAATGCCTCGCCGCAGGGCCGCGCGCGCAACCGCCGCATCGAGTTGCTGTTGATTCCGGAGCTGGCCGCGAAGAGAAACCCCGCCATAGCGAAAGCAGCGGCCCCCTCGAAGGCGACGCCCGTGAAGGGTGCTCCCGCGAAGGCGGCTGCCACGAAGCCCGCCGTCGGGAAGAAGTCCCCGTCCGGCCGGTAGAGGCGCGCGGGCGCTATTCAGGGAGGGGGGACGACCTGCCCCCTGCCCTGTCTTCTATCCATGAATCCGCCAGCTGATGCCCCGCTGGACCGCGTCCTGCTGGGGGGAACAGGGCTTGTTAGAACAGCCGCGAGCATCTGGCCGTGGTGCTGTCGCTGTTCCCTCGTCGTCGGGTTTCGCCCTCGACATGGCACACCTGGAACTGCTGCGCAGCGTGAAGTGGAAGGACCTGCGGACGCTCTCGACGCGGGAGTTGCTGATTGAGAACAACCTGACCATTCCCTGGTTCGTGTTCTCGATGCTGCTGGCGTACTTCGAGCACTACGCGCTCGCCCTGCCCTTCTCCGCCTTCTACTTCCTCACGGGCCTGAGACAGGTGCACAACGGCTTCCACCGCGCCCTGGGTACGAACAAGTTCCTGACGTGGCTCACGCTGTATCTCAACAGCGTGCTGATGGTGGCCTCACTCCACGCGGTGAAGTTCAACCACCTGAGACATCACCGGTACACCCTGGCGGAGGGGGACTACGAAGGAAAGTCAGCGGGCATGTCGTGGTACGGCGCCATCCTGTACGGCCCCGTCCACATGTTCCTGATCCACAAGGTGACCCTCCAGAAGGGAGACACGAAGTACCGCTGGAACGTCCTCTTCGAGCTGGCCTCCATCGCCGTCTTCGTCACCGGAGTCTTCCACCTGCGGCTTCACTTCCTCATCTACCACGTCGGGGTGATGGTCCTTGGCGAGTGCCTGATGGCCTTCTTCGCCGTGTGGACCGTGCATCACGACACGCAGGACGACCCCACGATGGCAAGAACCCAGCGCACCGGCTGGAAGAACCTGCTCACGTTCAGCATGTTCTATCACCTGGAGCACCACCTCTTCCCTGCGGTCCCCACCATCAAGCTGCCGGAACTGGCGAAGCGCCTGGACGCGGCGCTTCCCGAAATGCAGAAGCGTGGGACCTTCTAGGGAACCGCCTTCAGCGTGCGGAACACCGCGGGCAACTCCTGCTCACCCAGCCCCGCGCCAAGTGCCCGCCGGTAGTTCTCCAGCAGCTCCCGGGGGAAGCGGGCGCTGATTCGGGCGTCCGTGCTCAGCCGGACGATGTGTTCGATGGCCGCGACGTGGGTGTTGAGGCTGCACTGCTGGCCGGTGAAGTCGTTGCGCTCGATCATGTCCTGCGCGGCGTCCGCGGTGACGGAGATCAAGCCCAGGAAGGAGTTCTTCTGGGCGAAGAAGGCCTTCGGATCCAGCCCCTCGGCCTGACACATCGCCGCGGCGTGGAGGACCGCCAGGGAGCCTCCGTAGTAGGCCTCCAGGATCGCGCAGTCGAGCGTCGCGGCGGAGCCGATCTTCTCGTCGACGTAGACGGAGTTCTTGGCGATGGCCTGGAGGGTCTCCTGGTTCCGCTCGAACACCGCTCGCGACCCGGCGTAGTAGACCGTCGCGTAGTCTGTGGCCACGAACGCGGGATAGGCGAGGATCGCCGCATCCAGGTAGTCCACGCCGTGGGCCCTCGCCCACTCCAGGCCTCCACGAGCGTCCGCCGGTGAGCCGCTGGTGAGCTGGACCAGCGTCGTTCCGGAGAGTGCCGATGCGATGGCCGGCGAAGCGACCAGCTCCGACCACGCCGCGTAGTTGGACAGCGAGACGACCACGAGCGAGCGCCCGGCGACGGCATCCACCAGGTTCTCGAACGCGACGGTGCCACCGCCCACGGCCCTGGCCTTGCCCGGCGTCCGGTTCCACACCGCGACGTCGTGCCCCGCCGAGGCGAAGGCTCGCGCCAGCGCGCTGCCCATGAGACCACTGCCAATCACCGCGAGCTTCGTCGAACGGCTGGACGTCATCGTCACGCTCCTGTTGTGAGGAACCCAGCCTCGAAGCGAGAGCACTCCGCGTCAACCCGGACGCTTGCTGAACGACCTGCCTGGCCAGGGCAGGTCTTCTCTGTCCGCTCACCAACCCGGCGTCCTCCCTCACTCCAGGTGCGCCCGCACCGCGTCATCCCCATCCCTCCCCCCGAGGAGACGCCATGGCCAGGAAGATGAAGGCAGTGCAGGTGCCGAAGGGTGGAGGCCCGCTCGAGATTGTCGAGCGTGAGATCCCCGAGCCCGGTCCCGGGCAGGTCCGGATCGCGGTGGAGGCGTGTGGCGTCTGCCACAGCGATGCCATCACCAAGGAAGGCTGGATGCCCATCCAGTACCCCCGGGTGCCGGGCCACGAGGTGGTGGGCCGCATCGAACGGGTGGGCCCGGGTGTCACGGCCTGGAAGGAAGGACAGCACGTCGGTGTGGGCTGGCACGGGGGCCATTGCGGCCAGTGCGTCGCGTGCCGCAGCGGCGACTTCGTCACCTGTGAGAAGCAGCAGATCTGCGGCATCAGCTACGACGGTGGCTACGCGGAGTATCTGGTCGCGCCCCAGGAGGCGCTGGCCCGGGTCCCGGAGGGGATGAGCTCCGAGGATGCCGCGCCCCTGCTCTGCGCGGGCGTCACCACGTACAACTCCCTGCGCAACATGGGCGCGCGGCCGGGGGACCTGGTGGCGGTGCAAGGCATTGGCGGGCTGGGCCACCTGGCCGTCCAATACGCCAGCAAGTTCGGCTACCGGACCGCCGCCATCTCGCGCGGCGCGGACAAGAAGGCCCTGGCGATGGAGCTGGGCGCGCACGAATACATCGACACGGAGAAGGGCCCTGCCGCGGAGGCCCTCCAGAAGATGGGGGGCGCGCGCGTCATCATGATGACCGCTTCGAGCAGCAGCCTCGCGGGCGAGCTGGTCGGAGGCCTGGGACGCAACGGCACCCTGCTGCTACTGGGCGCGGGCTCGGAGCCCATCCCCGTCAACAGCCTGTCCCTGATCACGAAGCGCACGCGCATCCAGGGCTGGCCCAGCGGCGTGCCCCAGGACTCGCAGGAGGCCATGGCCTTCAGCGCGCTCGCGGGCGTGCGCTCGCGCAACGAGGTGTTCCCCCTGGACCGCGCCGCGGAGGCCTACGAGCGGATGATGAGCAACAAGGCCCGCTTCCGGGTGGTGCTCAAGATGCGCTGAAGCCTTGGCGGGACTCGTGCTTGCCGGGGAGCGGCCGGGGTGGGGATGCTTGCGCCATCCTCTTCCCCGGTGCCCTCCGCATGTCCCCTTCCCGTCCATTCATCCGCCTCGCGGCGCTGTCCCTCGCCCTGGCCCTCCCGGTTCCCTCCAGGGCCGAGGAGGCACCGCCTTCCGTGCGCGAGCGCGAGGCCGCGCTGCTCATGGGGAGCGTGCTGGGGGCAACGCCCATGCTCGAGGACCTGCGCTCGCTGGTGGATGAAGTGGGCGGGAGGGCCACGGGCTCCGAAGCCAACCAGCGCTCCGTGTCATGGGCGTTGGAGCGCTTCCGCGCCGCGGGCGTGACGGCGCGCGCGGAGCCCTTCCGCGTGCCGGCGCTGTGGCTGGAGCGCGCCGCCACCGCGTCCGTGCAGGGCCAGGACGTGCGCTTCGCCCCACGCGTGGCCGCGATGCCCTTCTCCACCGCCACGCCCAAGGGAGGCATCACCGCGCCGCTGTTGGACGTGGGCCGAGGCACCGAGGCGGACTTCAAGCGCCTGGGCACGAAGGCACGAGCCGCATTCCTGCTGGTGGAGACGGACGAGCTCAAGGACGTCGACGGGCTCTTCCGTGAGTACGACATGGCGGATGGCATCGAGTCCCGCGCGTTCGCCGCGGGCGTGGCCGGCATCGTCTACATGGGCAGCCGTCCGGGCAACCAGCTCTACCGGCACAGCGTCTCCGTGGGCCCCAGGAACACCCGCCCCATGATGGTGATGGAGCGCGACGGCGCGAAGCGCGCGCTGCGGCTGCTGCGCACCGGCAAGGCGCTGAACCTCACCACGGTGCTGGACCTGCGGACGGGCGGCCCCTACGAATCACGCAACGTCATCGGAGAGATTCGCGGCACCACGCATCCCGACGAAGTCGTCGTTCTGGGGGCGCACCTGGACAGCTGGGACCTGGGCGGCGGCGCGCTGGACAACGGCGCCAACGTCGCGATGCTGATCGATCTCTCCCGGCAGATGCAGCGCCTGGGCTTGAAGCCCGCGCGCACCTTGCGCTTCGCGCTGTGGAACGGCGAGGAGCAGGGCATGTACGGCTCGGCCGGCTATGCGCGCACGCACGCGGCGGAGTTGGATCGGCACACCCTGGCGCTGTCGGTGGACATCGGCTGCGGGCGCATCACCGGCTTCTACACGAACGGCCGGCCCGCGCTGGTACCGCTGGTGGATCAGGCCCTGAAGCCAGTGGCGGGCCTGGGCCCCTTCACGCAGGTGGACGTGCCGGTGGTGGGCACCGACAACTTCGACTTCATGATGCACGGCGTGGCCAACCTCATCGCCAACCAGGAGCCGGCCACGTACGGGCCCAACTACCACGCACGCTCGGACGAGTTCGAACAGTGCGACGCGCACACGCTGCGCGCCAACGCGGCCGTGGTGGGCGCGCTCGCGTGGGGTTTCGCCACCATGGAGGAGAAGCTGCCCCGGCAGAGCCGCGCGGAGGTGGAGGCGCTCGTGCGCGACACCGACCTGGGCCAGCAGATGAGGTCGTTCAACGTCTGGGAGGAATGGACCGCCGGGACCCGGGGGCATCCGCTCGAAGGGAAGCCTGCCCCGTCACCGCGCTGAAGGAGGCAGCCATCCGGGCCCCAGGCCGCTCACCTGGGGACCGTGACGGCCAGGCTCAGAGGGCCGGCTGCTCCTGATGCATCCGGGCCTCCACCTGGCGATGGATGACCAGGAGCTGGTCGAGCCTGCTCTTCAGCTCCTCACGCAGCTCGAGCTTGTCGGTACGGACGATCTCGTCCCGCAGCGCATCGGCGCTTTCGGCCAGCACGGCGTCGAGCAGGTGAATCTGCTGCTGGGAGAACTCCAGGACCATGGGACACCTCATCGTCAGGAGAACAGCGAGCGGCACACATTACGAAGTGTAAGCACGCGCTCGCCCACCGCCCTCTGACGCGGCCGACATTGCCTGGCCGGGTGTCTGGTCTCCTACACCCAGGGTGCGGCGCCCGCAGCCGGGTGGCCGCACCCCAGGGACGGCTCAGCTCAGCGCAGCGCGATGAGCGAGGCCACGAGCAGCGACACGACGCTCATGACCTTGATGAGGATGGCCACGCCCGGGCCGGAGGTGTCCTTGAAGGGGTCGCCCACCATGTCGCCGACGACGGCGGCCTTGTGGACGGCCGAGCCCTTGGCGTGGCCCGGCAGCTTGCCCTTCTCGATGAACTTCTTGGCGTTGTCCCACGCACCGCCCGCGTTGGCCATGTAGAGGGCCATGGTGGCGCCGACGACGAGCGCACCGGCCAGCAGGCCCGCCAGCGCGCCAGGGCCCAGCAGGTAGCCCACCAGCGGCGGGGCGACGATGGCGATGAGGCCCGGGAAGATCATCTCGCGCAGCGCACTCCGGGTGGCGATGTCGACGATCTTCTTGGGTTCCGGCTCGGCCTTGAGCTCCATCAGGCCAGGGATCTCACGGAACTGGCGGCCAATCTCCTCCACGATGGCACCGGCGGCGCGGCCCACGGCGAGCATGGTGGATGCGCCCACCAGGAACGGGAGGATGGAGCCCAGCAGCATGCCCACGATGACGTTCGGGTTGGTGAGCTCCAGGCTCATCTCCGCCATGCCGTTGGCGACGCGCGTGTGGTTGACCTCCAGGTTGAACGCGGAGAACAGCGCGATGACCGTGAGGGTCGCGGAGCCGATGGCGAAGCCCTTGCCGATGGCCGCCGTGGTGTTGCCCACCGCGTCCAGCTCGTCGGTGATGGCGCGCACTTCCGGGCCCAGCCCGGACATCTCGGAGATGCCGCCCGCGTTGTCGGAGATGGGGCCGTACGCGTCCACCGTCATCACGACGGCCGTACCGCCCAGCATGCCCACCGCCGACAGCGCGATGCCGTACAGGCCGAGCGCGCGGTCCGCGATGTAGGCCACCAGGGCGATGGTGGCCATGGAGATACCCACGCTCTCCATGCCGACGGCGAGGCCGCGGATGAGGTTGGTGCCCGCGCCCGTGATGGAGGACTCCGCGATGCGCTGCACCGGCGTGGACGACGTGTAGTAGTCCGTGACGAGGCCGATGATGGCGCCGCCGAAGGCACCCGCCGCCAGCGCGATGGTGATGTTCTGGGACAGGCCGAACACGTTCATCAGCACGAACGACAGGCCCACCAGGATGACCGGGGGCATGATCAGCGCGCTGCGCAGGACCTGCGCGGGGTTCATGTGCTTGAGCGCACGGGCGATGAAGATGCTCAGCAGGCTGACCACCAGGCCGATGGCGGACAGCACCAGCGGGAGGATGACGCCGGCGAGCTTCGCGTTGCCCGTCGCGTTCGTGTCCACCACGAGGCGGGAGAGCTCCGTCGCGTTGGCGGTCAGCGCGATGGCCATGGCGGCGACGATGGCGGCCACCATGGACTCGTAGATGTCCGCGCCCATGCCGGCCACGTCGCCCACGTTGTCACCCACGTTGTCGGCGATGACGCCGGGGTTGCGCGGGTCGTCCTCGGGGATGTTCTCGATGACCTTGCCCGCGATGTCGGAGCCCACGTCCGCGGCCTTGGTGTAGATGCCGCCGCCCACGCGCGCGAAGAGCGCGATGGAGCTGGCGCCCACGGCGAACGAGTGGAGGACGGGGGATAGCTCCGGGCTGGAGCGGAACGCGTAGTAGACGACGCCCATGCCGATGAGGCCCAGGCCGGCGACGGCGAGGCCCATCACGGCGCCGCCATCCAGGGCGACGAGCAGCGCGTTCGGCTTGGAGCCGGTGCGCGCGGCCTGCGCGGTGCGCACGTTCGCGAACGTCGCGGCCTTCATGCCGATGTAGCCCGCGAGCAGCGACAGGAACGCGCCCGCCACGAAGCTCGCGCTGGCGACCGGGCCCAGCGCCAGGCCGATGACGATGGCCACGACCACGCAGTAGACCGCGAGCACCTTGTATTCGCGGACGAGGAACGCCATCGCGCCTTCGCGGATGTAGCCCGCGATGCGGTTCATCGTCGCGTCACCTTCGGGGAGACCCTTGACGCGGAAGTAGAAGAACGCAGCGAAGAGCAGACCGACGGCGCCGATGACGCTCGGTGCGATCGCCCAGAATTCCGACTCGAGACTCGACAACTCCATCCGTTCCTCCAGAGCAGTCCCGGGGGTTCCTGACCGCTCACCCTGCGGATCGCTCGCGTGCCGCGCGAAATGTGCGGAGGCCTATACGTGATTTCAGGCCGAGCGGGGAGCCTCCTCGGAGCGGTCGGCCCCACCGGGGTCCTTGAGGCGGGAGGGGCCCCCGGACAGCCAGGGGGACCGCCGGGACCCGTCGAGTGAATCGAAGTGCCCGGATTCACTGATGTTTCATCTCAGCGCGAGGGCCACCGTGGGGGCCGGAGCGCCCCTTCGCCATGCCGGGGGCCGCTGTCTTTTCACCCGGTGGGTGTGCCAGAAGCCGCGGCCATGGGCATTCGCTTGGGGCTCCTCGGGTTGGTACTGGCGTTGTTTTCGGGCTGCACGGCGAGCCGGGCCCTGTGTCCGGCCGAGGGTGGACGGCCCTGGCGCGAGGTGCGCAGCACGCACTTCCGCGTGCGCACGAACCTGGAGGAACAGGCGGCGGCGAAGAGCGCGGTGGAGCTGGAGGAGTTCCGGCGGGCGCTGCTCCTTGCCTGGGGCGCGGGCTTCGACCCGCCGGGCACCGTGGACGTCATCGTGCTCAGCAATCCCCGCGACCTGGAGGAGTTCACCGACGCGCGCTACGCGGGCTTCGCCGGACAGACGCCCGACGGCCCGCGGATGGTGATGACGGGTGGCGGCGGCTACCTGCTGGCGGACACGACGGGTGACAAGGAGACCCAGGCCCACGAGCTGGCGCACTACCTGAGCGCCTTCGCCATGCCCCGCCAGCCGCGATGGGTGTCGGAAGGCCTGGCGTCCTACCTGCAGACCGTCACCATCCGGCCCAGCGATCACAAAGCGGTGCTCGGCCGGGCCAGTCCGGCGCTGCTCCAGTACGTGCGCGTGCACGGTTGGCTCACGCTGGCCGAGCTGTGGCAGTGGGACGGCAAGACGAACCAGAGCACCGCGGAGCTTCAGCGCCACTACGCCTCGGCGTGGCTGTGGGTGCACTACCTCATCAACGAGCACGGCGACCGCTTCGACGCCTTCCAGAACCAGCTGGCCCGCGGCGAGGACCCCCGGCGCGCCTTCGCGGTGGCCTTCCAGGGCGACGACTCGTACCAGGCCGCCCTCGCGAACTACGTGCAGCTCGGGCGCTACGCCATCTCCACCCAGCCGCTGCCGCCCGTGCCCACGCAAACCCAGACACGCGCCCTGGAGCCCGCGGACGTGCACGTCATCCGCTCCATCCTCTTCACCCAGGCGCCCGGGGACGTGCCGCGGGAGGGGCGCCAGCGCAAGGCGGACCTGGAGCTGGAGCAGGCGCTGAAGGAGGACCCGACCCATGTGGAGACCCAGCGGATGCGGGCCGAGAAGATGGACAAGGCCGAGCGGCTGAAGCTCGCGCGGCTGCTCGTGGAGAAGCATCCGGAGGATGGGCGCGCGTGGGATCTGCTCGCCACCTCGCTGGAGGCCGAAGGCGACGCGTCCGCCACCCAGGAACAGGCCCGCCAGCGTGCCGCGGAGCTGCTGCCGGACAGCCCCTCCGTCCAGAATGGTCTGGCCTGGTACTACGTCATCACCGAGCAGCCCCAGAAGGGACTCGCCCCCGCCCAGCGCGCGGTGCGGCTGATGCCGGGCAACTCGGTCATCCTCAACACCCAGGCGGCGCTGTTCTTCCAGACCGGGCGCTGCAACGAGGCCGTATCCATGGGGCGGCGTGCGCTCGACATGCTCCACGAAGGGGTCTCGGATGCGACGCGCCAGGACTTCAAGCGCATCGTCAGCGTGTACGAGACGAAGTGCGTCCCCGCCCCGGCCGCGTCGTCGACGCAGTCGCAATAGCCCCAGTTGACGGAAGGCCGCGTGAGACAGTTACACCGCGTCTCATGCATCCTCACCCCGCGTCTCGAATTCCCTGGCGGGCCAGCGCCCTGGCCCTGCTCTGCATCAACGTGGCATGTGATTCATTGCCTGCCGCGGAGCCGTCCCCACCCTCGTCGCTCGCCACGTCCGAAGCCCGGCTGGACCCGCCGACGCAGTTCTCCGAAGTGGCCTTCGTGGGCACCGCCGCGTGTTCCAACGACTACAGCCGCATCGACAATTGTTACAACGCGGAGAACCCCCAGCGCCCCAGCATCTTCCGCGAGCTGTCGGCGGCGTGGCGTCCCTATCGCGCGTCCAGCACCACGCCGCTGTCCGTGCGGCCCTCGGCGCTCACCAACGTGATGCAGCCCTTTCCGCCGTTCGAATACGACAACGGCTGGAACACGCCGCGCACGCCTGAGTCCGCGAACGCGTCGCAGGCCATCCAGGTGCTGCCCTTCAACCGGGGCAGCAACGACGGTCGCCTCTTCGTGCGCGGTGGCTGCCGTGGCTGCGGGGAGGGCTCCCTCCTCTACACCTTCCGGCCGGAGCTGCTGGGCGAGGACTTCCGCTACGACTTCGCCCAGAAGGGCACCGCCTACGTGCAGCCTGGCTGGCAGCCGGGGCTCCATCCCTTCGTCGCCTTCAACCCGATGCCCGGCTACAGCCGGCTCGCGGCGAAGAACAACGGCGACTTTCCGGACATGCTCCACAGCACGATGTGCGAGGACTCCGTGTCGTCGTTGAACGCGGGGGGCCGCGGCCGCAACCCGCTGGCGTGCCGGGCCCGCTACGAGGCCACCTCTCCGTGGGTTTCCGGGGACTGCTACGACATCTCGCTCGTCTACGGCATGGTCGCGTCCGACGGGAAGCGCTGGGAGCTGCGCTCCACGGCGCTCACCGTGTTCGTGCGCAATGCCAAACGCGCGATGGCGGGAGATAACGTGGGTGGAGGCACCGCGAACTGGGGCCTGTGGGTCTACCCGCGCAACCCCGAGGGCGAGGTCAAGTCCCTGCCCACCTGGGACCTGCCGCCGTTCCGCCCGTTCAACGTCCACGACTCCAACTGGGGCGACATGAGCACCGGCTCCGCGTACAGCGTCCCCGGGGCGCCGGACACCATCGACTGGATCCGGCTGTTCACGCAGAACGCCAGCTTCCAGTGCTACGTCCCCAAGAAGATCTTCGGCTTCACCTACTATGTCCGCAACACCGCCGCCACCGCCCCCAAGTGGTGCCAGTTCTTCGACCGGCAGAGCTTCGCGGGCGACCTGAAGGTGGAGGACGACGAGGACGCCGTCATCGGAAACGGCTCCACCTGGAACGGCATCATCGGAAGCGGGCCGGATGAGAAGCACCTGGCGATGTTCGAACCCGCGACCAGCGGCGATGGCCGGATGCTCATCCTGAACATGGGCGGCCTCTTCTACGCGTCCTCGGACGCCATCTGCCAGGCCGCGACCTGGAGTCACTTCAAGCCCATCAGCATGATGCCCATGGATCCGGCGGTGAACACCCGCTACGAGCTGGCCCGCTCGCAGGTCATCAACGGCCAGCCGCGCAACTTCCGCGACACGATGGGCAACCCCATCCCCTTCGGCGTGCGCAACCAGGGCGCGTACGCGTGGCTGGACCGCGAGGGCAAGAACCTGTTCTTCGCGGCGAAGAACAACCCCCATGACGGCTACTACGCGCGACAGGTGGTGAGGGAGGATCGCTCCGCGCCCGCCTCCTACCTCGATCAGCTGTGGAGCGCGCCCACGTCCGACGCGGACCGGGCCCGCTTCAACCCGGACCGCGCGCCGGCGCAGGCCATCAGCGTGCTGGGGGCCTGGACGCACGGCAAGGCCGTCATCCTGGACAACGGCATGAGCATCACCGACCTGGGGGGCAACAGCGAGGACCGCTACCAGCGCACCTATTCCCTGCGCCTCTACGCGGGCGCGGACCTGTCGCTGTCGCCCAAGGGCAGCTCGCAGCTGTTCTCGTTCGAGAACCAGCTCAACACCTTCAATGCCTTGCGGCCCACGCTCCCGTTCGACGTGGTGTGGAACTTCCAATCCAACACCCAGCGCAACTCCGAGGTGGCCTTCGACGACTACCTCAACAAGCGAGCCTTCGTGGTGGCGCACATGAACGCGGCCATGCGCATGGACGTATCTCCGGAAGGCCCGCTGCGCGCGGAGACCTTCCCGCAGGATGGCTTCATGCCCACCCGCAACGCCTGGGCCTACGTGCGCGGAGGCGACATCGCGGACTTCCAATTCATGCGCAACCCGCTGGCGCAGAACGCGGCCACGGGCAGCCCGCTGTTCGGCACGGATGGGCCCCAGCCTCCGGGCTCCGTGCGGCTGCGGGGCGGCGCGCGCATCGAACCGGTGGCCCTGGGCGGCGTCAGCGGCAAGGGCGTCTGGCTGGATGGCCGCAACGACTTCATGGACATGGGCTACCCGGTGGACGGCTCGCGCCGCGATTGGCTGTTCGGCATCTGGCTGGACTCCCGGATGGATGCGCCGTTCGTCCCCCGGCCCGGCGCCGTCTCACGCACGGTGCCTCGCACCCTGTTCTACTTCTCCGACAACTCGTGGGTGGGCCTGGTGCAGGCGGTCGACGGTTACTCCAACACGTGGCACGAGCTCACCGGCTACAACGGCCAGACGGGCTCCACGTTCACCGTCAACCTGGGTTCGCTGGTGCAGCCCGGCAAATACTTCCACTTCGGCATGAAGGTCTACACCCTCGCCGGGCAGCGGAAGCTCACGTTCTACATCAACGGCACGGCGCACTCGTCGCTGACCGTGGCGCCCTACGACGTGGGCTTCGACCCGATGTACAACTCCATGAATGGCTGGACGTGGATGACGGTCGGCGACCCGGGTCCCGACTTCGTCCGGGGCCAGGCGCGGCTGCCCTTCCAGGGCTGGGTGGACGAGCTGCGCATCTACGCGCTCTCCCCCGGGGATTCGGTGCGGCCCTGGGTGGAGGAGCTGCTGTGCAACCAGGCGCTGGGAACGACCGTGGACCTGACCTACCGCCCTTCGGAGGTGTACTCGCCGGTGCTGGAGACGCTGCGCTCACGTTCGTTCCAATACCCGCTCTCGTCGGGCCGGGCCCTGTGTGAGCAGATGCGGCTGCAGTCCTACGTGGAGCCGCTGGACTACCCGGCCCAGTCGGGCGAGCACCTGTGCATCGACCGTGTGCACAAGAACCCCCATTCCGTGCAGCAGTGGCGCGAGCGCTGCCTGCGTCCGTCGATGATGGCCATGCCCCATCTGGAGGCCGACCTGCCTCGCCCGGACACCACCAGCAACGCCTTCTGTCAGTCGTGCCACACGTCCAGCGCGCCGCTGCCGGGCCTGCGGATGGGTGCCCTCACCGCGGGCGGCGTCAACCGCTATCAGGATCCACGCCGCCAGCCGATGAACGTTCCGGCGGTCCTGGGCGGAACCGTGCCGCCCTGGCTGCTCGTGCGAATGGACCAGCCGGACGGCACCTTCACGCTGGATCACCACTTCGACTGGCTCAACGCGCCGTAAGCGCGGTGGGGCCTCCTTCCGCTCAGTCGTTCCTTGTGGCATCCCGCGCGAGGAGGAGGTCCCGCAGCCGTGCCGTCTGGTCCGCGCTCCAGCCCTTGGGCCGTAGGAGCGCGGCCCAGCCGTCCACGTGCTCGGCGGTGTAGACGTGGCCGTGGCCCGCGGGCACCTCCATGCCCAGGGGAAGGTCCGCCGTCACCTGCCAGAACGTGACGAAGGGGATCCACACCATCTGGCTCAGGACGTCATCGCCTCGCGGCTCGCGCAGCCAGTCCGGACGCTGCACCAGGAGCCGGGGACTCCACCAGATGATGGGGTCGGAGGGATGCAGCAGGTACAGCACGCGCGAGTCCCCCCACTGCGCGGACGCGGGCGGGATGTCCGTCCCCGGCCGGCGGCTGAAGCGGACGATGCGGCCCTGCCGGTAGATGGGCTCCACCTCGGGGCTGCCCGGATCCCGGTGGTCGGTGAACGCGCGATACAGGGTGTTGAAGTTCGGCGGCCCCACGAAGAGCACTCCATCGGTGCGGTTGGCCAGGTCCCGCTCGCCGCTGAACGCCGTCTCCCCGCCGTAGGAGCCCAGGCTCTCTCCGAACACCAGCAGCTTCGGGCGCTGGCCGGGAGGAAGCCTGGACCAGCGTTCGTAGACTTCATCGAAGAGCGCACGGCCTGACTCCCGGGCCCGTTCCTGATCCACCAGGACGGAGAGCCAGGACCACAGATGCGAGTACTGCATGGCGACGATCGCGGAGTCGCCGCCGGTCATGTACTCGAACGCGTCCACGGCCTCCGGCACCACCCAGCCACTGCCCGTGGTCGTCACCACCAGCAGGTATGCGCGGTCGAAGCCACCGGCCCGCTCCAGGTCATCGACCGCGAGCGCCGCGCGGGCCTCCGCATCCGGCGCGGAGGCGAAGCCCGCGTACGCGCGAATGGGTTCCTTCACCGCCGCGCCATGGAAGCGGGAGAGCTCTTCGACCGAAGGCCCTCGCCCGATGAAGTTGCGCCCTTCCCGTCCGAGGGACTCCCAGGGAATGCGTGAGCCCGCGCCTCCTGAGCGAGCCGCGGTGCGGGGAGGAATCACGCCCTCGTCGGTCATCGTGTCCTGCACCGCCAGGGTGCGGTCCGCCGCGGAGATGAGTCCGTCCCACAGCACGCCGCTGGCCACCAACGCGGTGAGCACCACGACGGCCAGTCCACTCGTCGCCCGGGCCGCGCGAGGACCGATGTGTCTTGCGAGTCGGTTGGCCAGCGCGCGGGTCACGGCGCGCAGGCCACGTCCCACGGCGATGAGCACGAAGAAGACGACCGCCGCGACGAAGGGGGCGAGCAGATACCCCGCGCGGCCAGACGAGGGCATGCCCATGAGCTCGCGGAGGCGCTGTTGCCAGTGCCAGCCCAGTAGCAGCGATGCAGCCACCGCCACGATGGCCGTCAGGAAGAATGCATCCCATGCGCGCCGTTGGGGCGTCCTCGCGGGGCGGTCCGCGAACTCCCGCCAGAGCCAGGCGCTCAGGCACCCGAGCCCATAGCCGATGGCCGCGCTGAGGCCGCTGACGAAGCCCTGGAACGGCCCGCTGCGCGGCAGCAGGGACGGAGTGAAAGCCAGACAAGCGAAGAGGAGCCCCACCCAGGCCCCCGGCAAGGTGTAGCGGAGCCAGCGAGGCCAGGCCCTGCTGGCACGTCTGGCATGGCGCGCTGCGACAGATTGCTCGGCGTGGGTGAGGAAGTGCTCCATTCGAACTCCCCGCAGGTGCGCCGGCTCTCCAGAACGCACTCCAAAGGGTAGGCCCCATGACCGCTCCCCGGCAGCATGCGCACGCCGTGCCGGCTCCGCGACTGCCAATGGGTTCAGCCGCCAGGTGGGCACACTCGCACTCGCGGCGAAGTGCCTGATAGCCTCACCAGATGCTTCCCCGCGCCCTCGCTCCCATCCTGTTCGGTGCCCTGTTCCTGTGGCCGCTGCGTGCGCTCGCCTGCATCAACGCGATGGACACCGCGGCGAGGGACTTCCATCTGCCCTTTTTGGCGGAGCTGTTCTTCTGGAGCGCGGGCGCGGTGGTCATGAACCGCGTCTTCATCCACAACGTCTGGGGACCGACCGCGGAGGGACAGCCCCGGCCAACGGCCGCGCGCCGGAACTTCTTCCTCGTCTTCGGCGTCGCCCTCGTCCTGTTGCTGGGAGCGGCCTGGGTGGGCGGGAGCTTCATGGACGTCAGCAATTGGGATCTCTCCCATTGCGCGATGAGCATTCCCGGGGTCGCCGTGCTGGTGGCCAGCCCCATCCTGCTCTTCGTCCTGCAAGCCCTCTTTTTCCACGGACCGGGCCGGCGGCTTTGTGGCACGAAACGCAAGGCCATCATGAGCCTGGTGCTCACGTCGGCCGTACTGGTGCTGGGGTTGGGGATGGCCCGAGAGTCCATCATCTTCCCGGAGCTCCTCTGCCACAACGTACGGCTCAGCTACTGGTCCTCCTCCTACTACTGAGCGACCCTCGTGGCGTTGCGCGTCCCTACCCTCGGCACCCTGGCCGGCGTCGCGCTCGTCGTGGCCATGGCCGGTGGTGCCTACGTGCTCGTCCGTGACGCGGACGTGCTGGCGCTGCGCCTGCGGACGCGGGTGCTCGCCCCCACGAAGCACTCACCGTCGACGCCACGGGAGGCAGTGGAGCATTTCCAGTGCAATCGCTGTCACGTCGTTCCCGGGCTCGATCCGGTGTCCGCGCGTCTGAGCGAGAACTGTGTCACGTGCCACCAGGCCATCAGCGCCGGACGGATGGACCCCTGGTACAAGCAGGCGGAAGTCGAGCGATGGAAGAGACACATCACCCACCTGGTGAGGACCCCGGACCTCGGCTCGCTGAGCCAGCGGGTCAAGCGCGAGTGGCTCGTCTCCTGGCTCCAGGCACCGCACGTGGTGAGGCCGCTCTACGGCGCCACCATGCCCCGGATGAAGGTGGGCCCGAAGGACGCGGAGCTGCTCGCGGACTTCTTCGCCGTGACCGAGGCGGAGTCGGCGGAACCCACGCAAGGTGACGCCTCGGCGGGCCGTGCGCTCTACGCGGAGCACGCATGCGCGAGCTGTCACTACCGGGGGGACTTCCCGCTCGCGTCCCTGCGCTACGGCGCGCCGGAGTTCCACAGCGACTCGTCCCGGAGGCGGGCCCCGGATCTGGGCCACGTGCGCGACCGCATGTCCCTGGCGCAGCTGCGGAACTGGCTGACGGATCCGCACCGCATCCTCCCTGACACGGAGATGCCCACCTTCTCGTTCACGCCAAGGCAGGTCGAGGATCTGGCGGCCTTCCTGCGCGAGCCCCTGCCGAAGGTGGCGGCAGCGCCAGTCCCCCGCTACCAACCCCGGAGGCTGGAGCGCGAGGTCCACTATCCGGAGGTGGCGCAAAAGCTCTCACGGCACCTCTGCTTCCACTGCCACTCCGACATGCAGCGGCCCGGAGATCAGGGGCCTGGGAACACGGGCGGGTTCGGCTACGACGGTGCCTCGCTCGACATGGCCACGAGGACCGGCATCGTCCGGGGCATCAAACGCGACGGCCAGTTTCGCGGGCTCCCGGATCGACTGGAGGACGGGACGCCACGGCTGGTGGCCGCGCTGCTCGCACGGCAGGGGGAGCTGGACGGGCACTTCCAGTCGGGAGTGCTGGGCATGCCCCTGGGTCTGCCGCCCATTCCCGAAGAGGAGATCGATCTCATCTACACGTGGATCGAACAGGGCGCGCCCGAATAGCTCGAAAGCGGATTCGCACTTCACCCCGGAGTATTCCCCCTTGGCTCGCTATCCATGGACTACCCTGGCCATGGGGATGAACCCGGGGGAGAGGTACAGCGCTTGAGCATTCGGAATGTCATCGTCATTGGAGGCACGGGCGACATCGGACGCGCCGTCGTCCACAAGCTGCGCGCGGAGGGCCTGCGCGTGGTGTGCGCCGCGAGTGACGTGACGACGGAGACGGCGGACTGCCTGCACGTGGACGTCACGCGCGAGGACTCCGTGGTGGCGCTGTTCAAGCGGGCGGAGGCGGAGACGGGCCCCATCGAGCTCCTGGTCAACTGCGCGGGCGTCGGAGTCTTCACGCCGCTCCATGAGACGTCGCTCGAGGACTGGAACCGGATGATGGACGTGAACCTCACGGGCACGTTCCTGTGCGCGCGCGAGGCCTTCCGCCGGATGAAGCCCCGAGGCGGCGGGCGGATCATCCACATCGGGTCCGTGAGCGACCACCTCACGCTGCCCCTGAACGGGGCCTACGCGGCGACGAAGCATGGCGTCCGTGGGCTGACGGGCGTCCTGAACGAGGAGGGCAAGGCGTTCGGCATCCGCGCCACCCTGCTGTCGCTCGGCGCCGTCTACACCGCCTTCTGGAAGTCGCGGCCGGAGTTCAGTCCGGCCGACATGCTCGCCGTGGAGGACGTGGCCCAGTGCATCTGGGAGATTTCCATCAAGCCCCCGAACGTGCGGATCGACGAGCTGCGCCTCGTCCCGCCGCAGGGGGTCCTCTGATGGAGACGCAACCGAAGGCACCTGTCGCCGTCGTCACCGGGGCCAGCCGGGGAATTGGAGCGGCCATCGCCACCCTGCTGTCCCGGAACGGGTTCGAGGTGGTCCTGGTGTCTCGCGATGTCGCCGCGCTGGAGCAACTCCAGCAGCAGCTGCTCCAGGCCGGGGGCCGCGCGTGGCCGCTGGCCTGCGACGTCGCGAACAGGGACGAGGTGGAGTCAGCGCTCGGCCGGCTCGAAGCGAAGGTGGGCGTGCCCCGGGTGCTCGTGAACAACGCGGGCCTGGGTGGGCCGTTTCATCGCGCGGATGAAGTGAGCGTCGCCGAGTGGGATCTGCTGTTCGGCGTGAACGTGGAGGGCGTGCGCAACCTGTGTCAGTGGGCGCTGCCGCGGATGAAGGCGGAAGGCCATGGGCGCATCGTGAACGTCGCGTCCATCATGGGTCTCTTCGGTGGCGCCCAGTCGTCCACCTACGCGGCCACCAAACACGCGCTCGTGGGCTATTCGAAGGCCATCGCCGCGGAGTGGGGAGCCTACGGCATCACCTGCAACGCGGTCTGTCCCGGCTACATCGAGACGGACATGCTGGCGAAGGCACCGGCCGCCTCACGCCAGCGATTGCTGGAGCGAATCCCCGCGAAGCGCTTCGGAACGCCAGAAGAGGTGGCGGGTCTGGTGGCGTTCCTCGCGGGGCCCGCTGGCGGCTACGTCAACGGGAGCGCCCTGGTGATGGACGGTGGGCTGTCATCCCATCTGGCGTCAGATCTGCCGTCGTTCTGAGCCTGGAAGCAGCATTTGCTCCAGCAGCACGCGCAGCTCCTGCTCCAGCCCCGGCACCGAGGCGCCGCGCAGGTTCCCGCCGCCCCGGAAGAGGGACAGGCCTTCGAAGAGGGCGACCAACAGCGCCGCTCTCCGCTCCCTGCGTGCCGGGGTGAGCTCAGGTGACAGCTCCCGCAGCAGCTCCACGACGCCCGCGCGATAGCCGGCGTAGAAGACCGTGAGCGCGTCGGCGACCATGGAGTCCCTCGCGGCCATCGCCCAGAGCTCCGCGAAGAACTGGCAGGCGTGCGGTGAGTCCTGGTCCTCCAGGATGGCGTCCACGGCGAGCCGGAGCCGCTGCGCCGGTTCGCTTCCTCCACCCGCCATCCGCTCGCGAACCCGCTGGAGGGCCTGCTCCAGGTAGCGCGCCAGCAGTGCTCGCACCACGTCCTGCTTGGTGGGGAAGTAGTACTGGAGATTCCCCAGGCTCAAGCCCGCGCGCTGGGCCACGACGCGCAGGCTGAGGCCCGCGTAGCCATCGCCGGCCAGGACCTCCATGGTCGCGTCGAGGATGCGCTCCACGCGCTCGGTGCCCTTGGCGTGCACCGCGGTTCCCTTCCGGGGACTCGGCGAGGGAAGTGGCCCAGGCGCCTTCGTGCTCGATCGGCGGGCCATCACGCCGCCTCGCGCGCCAGACGCTCTTCGAGCCGGACCTCGACGCCGCAGGCACGCAGGGTGGCCAGCGTCTCCTCGGGCCGGGGCTCATGCTCCGGGAACCACACGCCCGGAGGCGGCGGCGGCGCTCCATCCAGTCCCAGGAGCCGCTCAGCGCCCAGCAACGCCCCGACGGCGGTGAGGTGGGCCTGGCCCAGGGGATCCACGACTTCAATGCGGACCTGCCCCCGCTCTCCCTCCACGTCCGCCACCCACGCGGCTTCGCCCCCGGTGTTGCTGCCGGTGAGCAGCGTCCGGCGCAGAGGTGTCCAGCGGGGGTGCTGGAGCATCCGCAGGATTCCCAGCCGCTGGAGCGCGACGAGCGTCCAGGTCGCGAAGCCCGAGTCGAAGCCCAGCCGCGTCGTCACCGTCCGCGCGCCCAGCACGCGAGGCAGCGTCGCCTGTTCGGGCGTGTCGAGCCGGAAGACGCGGGTGTGGCGTCCGTCGGAGAACCGCACCCGCCGGCCATCCGTCAGCGGAAGCACCTGCCGCTCCTGTCCGTCCTCCGTCACCTCGAAGGACAGGCCGAGCCGGTCCATGTACTCCAACGAGTCCGGCCCGGCCTGATCCGCGAGCGCGAAGCGGATGGCCACCTCCACGCGCTCCAGGCGGCCCACCGTCCGCGCCGCCATCGCCACGAGGCGCGGAACCAGTCCCGCCATCCAAGCGGACCCGAGCAACACCGGCGCGCCCGGCGTCGCACCGGAGAGCCGCAGCACCGTGGCCTTCAACCGGGACGTCCACCGGGTGATGTCCAGCACGGGCACTCCGCCGCGCGACGCCGCCAGCAGCAGCGTGTCCTCCGGGTCATTGACCAGGGACAGCACGGCCCGGGGCTTCCCGCCCAGATCCGCCAACGCATGGGGCGAGCGGACATCCAGGGCAACGCCCTCGGCCCGCCCCAGCCGCGCGGCCAGTTCCCTGGCGGGCGCGTCCCGGCGACCCGCGATGAGCAGCGGCAGGTCCGGGTGACGCGCCCTCAGCAACAAGGCGAGCTGCGCCCCCACCACCCCATAGCCC